>JALSPJ010000032.1 GCA_026985995.1 Anaerolineales bacterium | reverse complement strand
GGGCGCTTGGGGTGCGGCAACCAGCTGACCGGCACAGTGACCCATTCTTCCGCGTCTTCTAAAGTCACGCCGGCGGTGGTGATGGGCTGACCGGCGACGATGGTGCCCACCTTGGGCACGGCCTTCAGGCGCGGCAGGTCCTGCACTTCGATGCCCCGGGCAATGCCGCGGGGGTAATCGATGCGCCCGGCCTCTTTGAGGTGCTCCAGGTGATATTTGGCCACCGAGGTGGAAGAAATATCGGGCACATGGGCCACAATCTCCCGCACCGTAGGCGAGCGCCCGTGCTCGTTGTAATAGGCAATGAGAAAGCGCAGAATTTGGCGGTCGATTTCGTCCAGCTGGCTGGGGTCGCGTTTGGGGGGCATGGGTGCGCTCCTTTCGGCGGGGCGAGGCGAACATGCGTTCTATTTTATAACGCAAGACCTCCCGCTTGTCAAGGCGGGCGAAGGCGCCTTGACGCTGCCCATGGGGGAAAGTATACTTTGAAGTGCATCGGGGCGTAGCGCAGGTTGGTAGCGCACCGCGTTTGGGGCGCGGGGGTCGGCGGTTCAAGTCCGCCCGCCCCGACTTTTTCTATGCCACAGCCGACCCAAATGTCCCCCAGCACGGAGGCGACCATGTGGTTCCGACGACGGCCCTATGACATCATCCTCGAAGCCGTGCATTACGCCCCCGACGGCAAAACCATCGCCTGGGCCCGGGGGTACGAGCGTTTGTTTTCCCACTACACCGACCGCCGCATCTTCAGCCGCGCGGACCTGATTCGCGCCCTGCGCCAGGGCAAGCGCATCGCGGTGGGCCAGCGCAAGCCCCTGCTGGGCAATCAGTTCGACATCCAGGGCGAAGTGGTGCTGGCCCCCCACGGCAGCGACTTGTGGCTGGTGATGAAAGGCACGGAACGCGAGGCCCCGCGCGAGCTGGCCGGTGTGCCCCATCTCTAAAGCCTCGCGCTGCCCGGCCCCACCCCTTTCCCCCAGGAGCAGGCCATGACCGAGTATGTGCTGGCCGGCGTCGCCTGGCCCTATGCCAATGCTTACATCCACGCCGGGAATGTGGTCGGCGCGTACCTCCCGGCCGACATTTTCTCCCGCTACCAGCGGCTGCGGGGCCGGGCCACCCTCATGGTCTCGGGCTCCGACGCGCACGGCACCCCCATCACCGTGCGGGCCGACCAGGAGGGCGTTTCGCCCGAGGCGATTTACCGCCGCTATCACCGCTCCTTTTTGGACCTCTTCCAACGCCTGGGGCTGACCTACGACCTCTTCACCAGCACCCACACGGCCAACCACTTCAAGGTTTCACAAACCATCTTCGAGGCCCTGCGCCTGAACGATTATCTGTTCACCAAGCGCGAGAAACAGTGGTATTCGGTCACGCAGCAGCGCTTTTTGCCCGACCGCTATGTGGAAGGCACCTGCTACATTTGCGGCTATGAGGCCGCGCGCAGCGACCAGTGCGACCGCTGCGGTAATCTACTGGACCCCACCAGGCTCATCAACCCCCGCTCCAAGCTCGACGGCAGCACCCCCGAGCTGCGGGAAACCGAGCATTTCTATCTCGACCTGCCCAAACTCGAGGCCGATGTGCGGGCCTTTCTCGAGGCCCGGGCCCCCTACTGGCGGCCCCATGTGGTGCAACAGTCCCTGGGCCTCATCCGCACCGAGGGCCTCAAGCCCCGGCCCATCAGCCGGGACCTGGATTGGGGCATCCCCCTGCCGCTGAAGGGCTGGGAGCACAAGGTACTATATGTGTGGTTCGAGGCCGTCATCGGCTACCTCTCCGCGGCCATCGAGTGGAGCACGCTGACCGGCCAACCCAACGCCTGGGAGCAGTGGTGGTTCAACCCCGAAGCCCGCACTTACTACTTCATCGGCAAAGACAACATCCCCTTCCACGCCATCATGTGGCCCGCGCAGCTCATCGGCAGCGGCGCGCGCTTCGAGGAACTGTTCACCGGCCGCGCGCCGGGCCGCCCCCTGGTGCTGCCTTACGATGTCCCGGCCAACCAGTTCCTCAACCTGGAGGGCTGCAAGTTCTCGGGCAGCCGCAATTGGGCCCTGTGGGGGCTGGACCTGTTGGAACGCTACGACCCGGACCCGCTGCGCTACTACCTCACGGCCATCATGCCCGAAACCCGCGATACCGACTGGTACTGGGACGACTTCTTCCGCCGCAACAACGACGAGCTGGTGGCCACCTGGGGGAACCTGGCCCATCGGGTGCTTTCCTTCACCTACAAACATTGGGGGCAGGTGCCCGAACCCGGCCCCTTCGCGGCCGAAGACGAGGCCCTGCTGGAGACGGTGCGGGCCGGCTTCCACACGGTGGGCGAACACCTGGAAAAGGTGCACTTGCGGGCCGGGCTGCAAGAGGCCATGCGCTTGGCCGCGCGGGTCAACCAGTATCTGGAGCGCCGCGCGCCCTGGAAGCGCATCAAAGAGGACCGCGCGGACGCGGGCACCATTCTGTTCACCGCGCTGCAGGCCATCGATTGGCTCAAGGTGCTCTTCGCGCCCTACCTGCCCTTCAGCAGCGAAGCCCTGCACCGCACTTTGGGCTACACCCGCCCCCTCTTCGGCCGCCAGGTGGTGCAAGAAGTACGCGACGCCCTGGGCGCCCATGAAGTGCTCCTGTACGACCCCGCGGATGCCACCGGCCGATGGGAACCGCAGCCCCTGCCGGTGGGGCAGCCGCTGCAAAAGCCCAAGCCCCTGTTCCGCAAGTTGGACCCGGCCCTGGCCGCGGAAGAACAGGCCCGCCTGGGCGAACCGCCCGCGGATTGTGTGGGGCGCGAACGGTAAAAAATGTCTTCTGCACAACGCCCCCAACGCCATTACTTCATCGACGAGGCGAGGGATAGCGAGATGCCATGTCCGCCTACCGCATTCGCGATTGGGAAGCAGCCGAGCGGCCCCGGGAGCGGCTGGCCCGGCTGGGGGCCCACAGCCTGAGCACCGCGGAGCTGCTGGCCATTCTGCTGCGCACCGGCACCCCGGGGGAACACGCGGTCGCGCTGGCCCGCCGCTTGCTGCACGACTTCGGCGGCTTGCCCGGCCTGCACCGGGCCCCCTTCGACGCGCTGCGCCGCACCAAAGGCATTGGCCTGGCCAAGGCCGCGCAAATCAAAGCCGCGCTGGAACTGGCCCAGCGCCTGCGCCTGGCCGAATGGCAAACCCGCCCCACCATCAGCAGCCCTCAGGATGTGGCCGAGATGCTCCTGACCGAGATGGCCGCGCTGGAGCAAGAGCACCTGCGGGTGGTGCTGCTCAACACCCGCAATCATGTGCTGCAAGTGGTGGAAGTGGTGCGCGGCTCGGTCAACAGCGCGCAGGTGCGCATCGCAGAGCTCTTTCGGGCCGCGGTGCAACAAAACGCCACCGGCCTCATTCTGGTGCACAACCACCCCAGCGGCGACCCGACCCCCAGTCCCGACGACATCGCCCTCACCCGCCAGGCCGTGCAGGCCGGCGCGCTGTTAGACATCCGCGTCTTGGACCACATCGTCTTCGGCGCGGGGCGCTATGTCTCCCTGCGCGAGATGGGCGTCGTGCACTTCGCGGACTGACCCCCGTGCCTTTCCCATGAAGCCCGGGCCGCGTGCCCGGTTCCCCCAAACCTCAATGGCCTGTGACACCTGTCCTATAGGCCGCAGCCGCCCGGCGTGATATAATGGCCTACACCCCCGCGCCGAGGAGCGAAATATGGATTTTCAACTCTCCGATGAACACCGCATGGTGCAGCAAATGGTGCGCGACTTCGCGCGCAAAGAAGTCGCGCCCATGGTCAAAGAATATGACCGCAAGCACGAGCCCATGCCCGGCGTGCTGGAACGCATGGCCGAACTGGGCATCTTGGGCATCAGCATCCCCGTCAAATACGGCGGCCAGGGGATGGACTACATCTCCCTGGGCCTGGTGAGCGAGGAGCTGGAGTATGTCGACTCCACTTTGCGGGTGGTCATGTCGGTGCACATGGGCCTGTGCGCGCTGACCATTCTGCACTGGGGCACCGAAGAACAAAAGCAAAAATTTCTGGTACCCCTGGCCAAAGGCGAAAAAGTGGGCGCCGGCGCGTTCACCGAGCCGGGCCACGGCTCCGACTTCGCTCGCATTCAGGGCACGGCCCGCCGCGAGGGCGATGTATATATCCTCAACGGCGAAAAAATGTGGATTTCCCTGGCCACCAAAGCCGACTACGCGCTGGTGACCATGCGCACCGACCCCGACGCGGACCCGCCCCATCGGGGCCTGACCTCGTTCATCGTCGACCTGCACAGCCCGGGCGTCACCCGGGGCGACATCAAAGGCAAGCTGGGCGTGCGGGCCGGTTCCACCGGCTGGATTGCCTTCCAAAATGTGGAAGTGCCCGTGGAAAACCGCATTGGCGAAGAGGGCGAAGGCTTCAAGGTCACCATGTCCGCGTTCGACCGGGGGCGTTACACCGTGGGCGCGGGCGCGGCGGGCCTCATTCGCGCCGCCCTGGATGCCAGCGTGGCCTACGCCCGAGAGCGCCGCACTTTCGGCCAGCCCATCGCCCAGCATCAACTCATCAAGCAGAAAATCGCCCGCATGGCCCGCGACTACGAGCTCACCCGCCTGCTCTACCTCAAAACCGGCTGGATGATGAACCAGGGCCAACGCTTCACCCGCATGGCTTCCCTGACCAAATGGTTCGGCACCGAAGCCGCGTTCCGGGCCGCGCATGAAGCCATCCAAATCCACGGCGCGTATGGCTACAGCGACGAATATGATGTGGAACGCTTCTTCCGCAACAGCCGCGGGGCCATGATTTACGAAGGCTCCAGCGAAATCCAAACCCTCATTCAGGCCGACTACGCGCTGGGCTACCGCTACGACAAGCCCTTGCGCAAAGAACTGCCGCCCTATGACCCCGAGGAATGGTTAGCCGAATGACGGCCGGCCCCCAAAGCCGGTCGACCCAACCCCCTGCGTAAAGGAGGTGTGCCTTGAAGATCGTCGTCCCCGTCAAGGTGGTTCCCGACACCGCGGCCACCATCAAAGTGGAAAACGGCCGCGTGACCTGGGGTGACGCGCCCCTGGTGCTCAACCCCTGGGATGAATTCGCGGTGGAAGCCGCGCTGCAAACGGTGGAAAAGCACGGCGGCACCGTGGCCGTGGTCAGCATGGGCGACGAAAGCGCGCTGGAAGCCATTCGC
>JALSPJ010000031.1 GCA_026985995.1 Anaerolineales bacterium | reverse complement strand
CAGGGGATGGTGCGCGGGGCCCTCGCCCTCGGGAAGGCGGGTGGTCAGCCGCGGGTCATCGGCTTCCACCGTGCCCCGGCCCACCAGAATGGCGTCCATCTGGTTCCGCAGGCGATGCACCCACTGCCGCGCCGCGGGGCCGGTAATCCATCGGGCTTGCCCCGTGCGGGTGGCCACTTTGCCGTCCAGGGTCATGGCATATTTGACCACCACCCAGGGCCGGCCGGTGCGCACCCAATGGGCAAAGCCTTCGGTCAGGGCCCGCGCCTCGCGCGCCCCTTCGCCGAGCACCACCCGCACCCCTGCGGCCCGTAATTTGGCCACGCCTTTGCCGTGCACCACGGGGTTGGGGTCCAGCATGGCAATGTGCACCTCGGCAATGCCGGCCGCCAAAATGGCATCGACGCACGGCGGTGTGCGGCCGTGGTGCACGCACGGCTCCAGGGTCACATACATGGTCGCGCCCCGGGCCGCGTCGCCGGCTTCTCGCAAGGCGAAAATTTCCGCGTGGGGTTCCCCTGCTTTGGGGTGGAACCCGCGCCCCACCACCCGCCCCTGGCGCACAATCACCGCGCCCACCGGCGGGTTGGGATGCGTGCGCCCCAGACCGCGGCGGGCCAGCTCTAAGGCCAAACGCATGGGCTCGGGCACGGTGTCGTGTTCCATCGGTACACCTCCAACCAGCGGGGCTTTTCCAAGTAAAATCACACGGAGGCACGGGGAACCCAGAGAAGCGGGAGAATTTATGCTCTCTGCATTCTCTGTGTCTCCGTGTGCAATTTCAATTCGGTGTTGTTGATGCCGTTGGTGTTAGAAGAAAAAGCCCTGCTCCAACCAGCGCATTGTTCCCATTATACGCGGCCAACGGGAGTACAATAACCCCGACGGAGGTGAACATGACAGCCCAACCCCTGGCCGGTTTGCGGGTGCTGGATTTGGCCCCCTATTTGCCCGGCGCGCTGCTCACCCAATGGCTGGTGCAATTGGGGGCGCGGGTCATCATGGTGGAACGCCCCGGACGCCGCCATTTTCTGGACCTGCCACCCGAACACCCCTACTACAGCGCGCTACGGCGGGGGAAGAAATCCATTGTGCTGGACCTCAAAACCGAGGCCGACCGGGAACTGGCCCGCAATTTGCTTGCCTGGGCCGATGTGCTGGTGGAAGGCTTTCGGCCCGGGGTGATGGAGCGCTTGGGCCTGGGCCCCGAGCAGGCTCGCGCCATCAACCCCCGGCTGGTGTATTTGCGCCTGAGCGGTTTTGGCCAGCAAGGGCCGCACCGGGAGCGGCCCGGCCACGACCACACCTACACCGCGCTGGCTGGGCTGCTGGCGCCCTTTGGGGAACCGCCCCACCTGCCGGCGGTGCAAATCGCGGATGTGGGGGGCGGCACCCTGCCCGGCCTGGTAGCCCTGCTGGCCGCACTGTGGCAACGGGAGCGCACGGGCCGCGGCCAGTGCATCGACCTGGCCCTGTTCGACGGCGCGCTGGCCTGGACCTACTTTCTGCTGCCTATGCACCGCCAAACGCCCGCGGACCGGCGCTGGCTGCAGGTGTTCTTAGGCCAGGTACCGGCCTATCGCCTTTATGAAACCCAAGACGGCCGCTGGCTGGCTCTGGCCGCGCTGGAGCCGCACTTTTGGGACGCTTTTTGCACCGCGGTGGCTCGGCCCCAATGGCGCGACCGGGCCTTCGACCCCGAACTCATCCCCGAAGTGGAGGCCCTCTTCCGCAGCCAGCCCCTGGCCCATTGGCTGGGGGAACACGGCGTGCTGGACCCGCGACGCATGTCGGTGGCCCCGGTGCGCAGCCTGGATGAAGTGCTGGCCGACGACGCGGTGCGCCAGCGCGATATGCTGGCCGAAGACGAATTTGGCTATACGCACCCGCGGTTGCCTATGCGCTTCGACGGCCAACGCCCGCCCGCTCCCCCACATGTGCCCCGGCCCGATGAGCACGGCCCAGCCATTCGCGCCTGGCTCGCCGGCCAAAGCACCGCAGACGCGCTCTTTGCCGAGGACACGCCATGACCCCAAACCCCGCCTTGCCCGTCCTGCCCGCCCAATGGGTGACCTTCCCGGGCCAGGGCGCGGCCGCGCACCTGGCTCCGGCCAACGGCTTCCCGCCCCAGGTGTACGCGCCCCTGCTGGAACCCCTGCGCGCGATGCTGGCTCCCTTCGCGCTGCTGCCCTATGCCATGCGCGCCACCACGCCCCCGCCCCGCCGCCTGGAATGGGTGGCCCTGGCCGACGAAATGGCCGCCCATTTGCGCGACCGGGGCGCGCAGGGGCTCATTGGCCTGGGCCATTCCCTGGGTTCGGTGCTCACCCTCATGGCCGCGGTGCGCTGGCCGGGGTTGTTTCGGGCCCTGGTGCTGCTGGACCCCGTCTTTCTGCCCCCCTGGGCCCTGATGGCCATGCGCCTGCTGCGCTTAGTGGGGCAGGAAACGCGCTTTCCGCTGGCGCGCAAGGCCTTGCGCCGACGCCGCACTTTCGCCACGCGCGACCAGGCCGCGACCCGCTATCGCTCGCGCGCGCTGTTTCGGGCCTGGCACCCGCAGGCCTTCGAGGCTTACCTGCAACATGGCCTGCGCATGCAGCCCCACCGCGGCCTGACTTTGGCCTATGACCCGCGCTGGGAGGCCGCGATTTTCGCCCGGGTGCCGGTGGATGTGTGGCGCTGGGTGCGCCGCGGCGCGCAAAGCGGCCTGCCCGCCCTCATCGTTTACGGCGCGCGCTCGGAAATCTACCCCCCGGCCAATGTGCGGCGGCTGCGGCGAACCTGGCCCGAGGCCACCCTCGTGGCCATGGAGGGCTATGGGCACATGTTCCCCATGGAGGCCCCCGAGGCCACGGCCCAGGTGCTGCGGCAGTGGCTGGCCCGTCTTTAGGCCGGGGAACCGGCCGCGGCCTGCTCCAGCCGCGTGTGCAAGGCTTCCCATTCGGCCAGACGCGCCTGAATGGCCTGTTGCACCTGCGCGTATTCCTCGCCTAAGGCCCGCACGGCCTGCGGGTCCGCGGGAGGCTGACTGAGTTGGGCTTCCAGGTCGGCCAGGCGCTGTTCCAAGGCCGTAATTTCGTCTTCCAGGGCCGCGATGCGGCGTTCGATTTTGCGCCGTTCGTTTTTCGACAGGCCCCCAGCACGGCGGGCCGGTGCGGAAGTGGCTCGCGAGCCCGGCCGGTCGGTCTCGGAGAATTTTCCCCCAGAACCCCCAACCCCGGACGGACCCCCGACCTGGGCCACGAACTCGGCATAGGGCCCGGGGAAAACATGCAATTGGCCGGCCTGCAGCCACCAGATTTGGGTGGCTAAGGCCTGCACCAGGTAGCGGTCGTGGCTGACCAGCAAGATGGTGCCGGGGTAGGCGGCCAGCACGGTTTGCAAGGCCTCCTGGGCCGGGATGTCGAGGTGATTGGTGGGCTCGTCGAGCAGGAGGAAGTTGGCGCCCTGCTGCTCGAGCATGGCCAGGGCCAGGCGAGCCCGTTCGCCGCCCGAAAGCGCGGCCACAGGCTTGTGCACCGCGTCGCCGCGGAAGAGGTAGCGGGCCAGATGATGGCGGGCTTCGGCGGGCAAGAGCTCGGGCGCGGCGCTCAAAAAGGCCTGCAGCACGGTGTGCTGGGGGTTGAGGTGGCCGGCGGCCTGGGCGAAGTAGCCCACCCGCACGCCCGGGCCCAGGCGCAGGCGGCCGCGCAGGGGCGGGATTTCGCCCACCAGGGTGCGCAGGAAGGTGGTTTTGCCGCTGCCGTTGGGGCCCAGCAGGGCCGCGCACTGGCCCCGGCGCAGGTCGAGTTGGGTGATGTGGAAGAGGGGGCGGTCGGGGTGGCCGATGTGCACATCCCGGGCCCGCAGCACCCAATCGCCGCTGCGCGCGGCCGGGGCCAGCCGCGGACGGGGCGTGGGCGGTTCCACCGCGGGAAAGCGCAGGGCCCGCAAGCGACGCTCGGCCTCGGCCACGGTGAGGTCGCGGGTTTGCAGGTGGAAGCGGTCCACCAGCCGGGCCCAGGAAGTGCTTTCCAGCGTGTCCAGGGCGGCCAGGCCGCCTTGTTCCAGGGCCTGCAGGGCTCGGCTCAGCCGCTTGAGGCGGCCTTTGGCCTGGGCGCTGTTTTGGCCGGCCATGTGGCGTTTGATGTAAGCCAGGTCGCGCTGCAGGCGTTCGAGCAGGGCCTGCCAGCGTTCCCGACGCTCGCGCCAGCGCTGGGCCCGCTGGGAGAGGTAGGCCGAATAGTTGCCGCGGTAGGTTTCCACCCCTGCGGGGCCCAGCTCCCACACGGTGCGCGCCACCTGGTCGAGGAAATAGCGGTCGTGGGAAACCACCAGCACCGCGCCGGGGAAGCCCTGCAGGTAACGCTCTAAAAAGGCCACGCCCTGCAGGTCCAGGTGGTTGGTGGGTTCGTCGAGGATGAGCAAGTCGGGGGCTTCGAGGAGCAAGCGGGCCAGGTGGGCCCGGGTGCGTTGGCCGCCCGAAAGGTGGGCCAGGGGGAGGTCCAGGTCCCCGGTGCGCAGGCCCAGGCCGTGCAGCACCCGGTCGCGGTGGGCTTCGTAGGTGTAGCCGCCCAGGGCCTCGAAGCGGGCCTGCAGCCGTCCGTAGCGTTCCAACAGGGCCTGCTGCCGGGCCGGGGAAGGCGCGCGGGCCAAGTCGTGTTCCAGGGCCCGCAGGCGGGCCTCCAGGTCGCGCAGGGTTTGCATACTCTGGTCGAACCAGGCGCGCAGGGTGATGCCGGGCTCGGTGGGCGGCGGGGTTTGAGGCAAATAGCCGATGCGCAACCCCTTGGCCCGCAGGACGCGGCCGGTCAGGGGCTCTTCCAGGCCCACCAGCAAACGCAGCAGGGTGCTCTTGCCGCTGCCGTTGGGGCCCACGAGGGCGATGCGGGCCTTGGGAGGCACCTGCAGCTGCAGGCCCTGGAAAAGCCAGCGGCCGCCATAGCCGTGGCCCAGGTTTTGGGTGTGCACGAGCATGGTGGGGCTCCCTGCCGGGGGTGGCTCGATTATAGCACGGCCCCGCGCGGCGCTGCGCCCTGGGGGATGAAGCCGCGGATGAACGCGGATGGACGCGGATAAAAGACAGCAGGGAGCAATGAGCAGGGAGCAGGAAGCACGGCAGGGGTGCGGGGCGCGGCGTGCTGCACCCTTTGGAATGCGGCGACCCGGCGCCGCTTTGATAGGCGGCACCTGCGCGGCCCTGC
>JALSPJ010000030.1 GCA_026985995.1 Anaerolineales bacterium | reverse complement strand
CTGGGATGAATTCGCGGTGGAAGCCGCGCTGCAAACGGTGGAAAAGCACGGCGGCACCGTGGCCGTGGTCAGCATGGGCGACGAAAGCGCGCTGGAAGCCATTCGCAAGGCCCTGGCCATGGGCGCCAAAGAGGCCGTGCGCATCGACGACCCGGCCCTGCAAGGCGCGGATGTGCGGGTCACCGCGCAGGTGCTGGCCGCGGCCATCCGCAAAATGGGCGATGTGGACCTGGTCTTCTTTGGCCGCCAGGCCATCGACGGCGACACCGGCCTCACGCCCATGTACACCGCCCGGGCCTTGGGCTGGCCCTTCATCGGCCTGGTGAGCGCCTTCCCCGAAATGGACCCCGGCGCGCGCGCCTTCACCGCCGAGCGCAGCGTGGGCGAGGCCCGGCAAACCCTGCGCGCGCCCATGCCCGCGGTGGTGACCATCGCCAAGGAATTCGCCGAGCCCCGCTACCCCTCCTTCATGGGCATCCGCAAAGCCTCCCGGGCCAAAGTGCCCGTGTGGAGCCTGGCCGACTTGGGCCTGGACGCGCCGACGCCCAAAGTGCGCTGGCCCGAACTTTCCATGCCACCCAAGAAAGAGGTCAAGGTGGAATTCATCGAAGGCGAAACGCCGCGGGAAATCGCCGAAAAGCTCATCGATAAACTCATCGAAGCCAAGGTGCTGTAAGGAGGCCGGGTCATGAGCAAGATTGCCGTATATGTGGACCATTTCGGCGGCAAAGCCACTGCCGCTTCGTGGGAGGCCCTGACCGCGGCCCAAACCCTGGCCCAGGGCCTGGGCGGCCAGGTGGTGGCCGTGGTGCTGGGAAAGGGCGTCGACGCGCTGGCCCAGGAGGCCGCGCGGCGGGGCCCCGCGCAGGTGCTGGTGGCCGACGACCCCGCGCTGGAGGCCTATGTGCCCGATGCGTACGCCGACGCGCTCATCGGCCTGAGCCAAGCGCACGACATCGCGGTGTGGGTCTTCCCCACCACCATGCGGGGTCGGGAGCTGGCCGGCCTGACCGCGGCCGGGTTGGATGTGGGCGCGCTGCCCGATGTCATCGCCCTGGAAGTGACCGACGGCAAAATCGTGGCCACCCGGCCCGTTTATGCCGGTAAGCTGCTGGCCAAAGTGGAAACCGAACCGCCCGCGGTGGTCACCACCCGGGTGCGGGCCTTCCCCGCGGCCGAAGCCGGCGACGCCACCGCGGAAATCGTGGCCGTTACGCCCCAGGTGGGCCCAACGGCCCAGGCCGTGGAATCCTTAGGCTTCGCCCAGGCCGCGCAGGGCGTCAGCCTGACCGAAGCGTCCATCATCGTCTCGGGCGGCCGGGGCGTGGCCAACACCAACAAAGTGCCCGGCGACGAAATCGAAAAGGCCCGCAAGGGCTTCGAGATGCTGGGCGAGCTGGCCCGCTTGCTGGGCGGGGCCTTAGGCGCCAGCCGCGCCGCGGTGGATGCCGGCTACATTTCCTACGACCATCAGGTGGGCCAGACGGGCAAAGTGGTCTCGCCCGACCTTTACATCGCCTGCGGCATCTCGGGGGCCATCCAGCACCTGGCCGGGATGCGCACCAGCAAGGTCATCGTGGCCATCAACACGGACCCCGAAGCGCCCATCTTCAAGGTGGCCCGCTACGGCGTGGTGGCCGACCTGTGGGATATCGTCCCCGCGCTCATCGAAGTGGTCAAAGAGCGGGGCCTGGCCAAAACCAACGCCTGAGCCACCGTCGGTTCCCCAAGCAGCTGCAGGGGGCGGCCCGCGTACCGCCCCCTGTTGCGTTCAAGCGAGCCCTTATGCAGCGTCTCGCGTCCCGCAAAGCCCTCTTCTGGCTCCTTTATGCGGCCTACGCCGCGTTTTTCGGCGAAGTCCTCCCCGGCTCCACCCCCTACCCCTTCACCACCGTGGCGGGCTGGCTCATCACCGTGCCCTTTTACGGCCTGCACGGCCTGCTGGTGGCCGCGCTGCTGGTGCGCCACCGCCGGGTTTCGTGGCCCGGCCTGGTCTTCGCCGGCGCGCTGTTCGCGCTTTACGAAGCCTACGGCACCAAAATGTTCTGGCGTCCGGCGGGCGAAGCGGTCTGGGCCGTGCACGGCCTGGCCGTGCTCACCATGCTGGTGCTGTTCGCCTGGCACACCTGGTTCTCGCTGCTCACCCCCTTGGTCATCGTCGAGGCGTTTTTGGGGAACCGACGCGCCATCTGGCCCGGGCTGCCCGGGGCCGTGCGGCGCTTTTACGCCCACCCCGGCGGATGGGGGGCCCTGACCGTTTTCGCCGCGCTGTTCTGGGGCCTCTACACGCCCTCGGCGGCCGCGGTGGTGCGCTCCGCGCTGGCCACCGTGCCCGTTTTGGCCGGGCTCACCTGGTGGTGGAACCGCACGGCGCGGCCCGCGCCGCCGGCCCTGGCCGAGCTGTTGCCCGGCCCCCGCGCCCTGCCCTGGTTGGCCGCGTGGCTGTTGGGGCTCTACGGCCTGCTCGCCTGGGGGTTGGAACCGCAGCGCATTCCGCCGGTGTGGCCGGCGCAGGTCATGGTGTGGGCGCTGTATGCCCTGTTCGGCGGCCTGTTCGCCTGGGCCTGGAAGGCCGCGCCGCGAACCCCGGCGAACGCCTTGCCCACGGATACCCGCCAACCCACGGCCCGGACCTTGCTCGGGGCCGGGCTCGCCTTGAGCCTGCTGGCCCCGGTCGCGCATGGGGCCCTGGCCCCCTGGCGCTCGACGGTGGTGGCCGCGTTGTGGCTGGGGTTGGCGCTGCTCGCGGTGGGCACCTGGATTTCGGCGCTGGTCGCGCTGGGGCGCGGTCAATTCCCGCGCCGATAAGCCTGCACATCGATGCCCAAGGCTTTGAGCCGACGCCACAAAGTGGTGCGACTGATGCCCAACGCGGCGGCCATGCACTTCACCCGCCCCCGACAGGCCTGCAAGGCCCGTAAAATGGCCTCGCGTTCGGCTTCGGCCAGGGTGAGCACGGGCTTGACATCGCCTTCCCGCACCACCCAACGCCGCCCCTCCCGCAGGGCCCGCGGCAGGTGGTTGGGCACAATGACGCCATCCTCGGCGAACAGCGCGGCCCGTTCCAGCACATGCTCCAGCTCGCGCATGTTCCCCGGCCAGGGGTAGCGTTGCAACAAGGGCAGCACCTCGGGGGCTAAGCGCAAAGGCCGGCCCAGCTGCCGGGCCAGGCGTTCCAACACCCGCTGGGCCAGCAGGGGCAAATCCTCCAGCCGCTCACGCAAAGGGGGAACCCGCAGGGTGAACACGCGGAAGCGGCGATACAAATCGGCCCGAAAACTGCCCTCGGCCACCAGGCGCTCCAAATCGGCTGCAGTCGAGGCGATGATGCGCACATCCACGGGGATGGGCCGCGAGCCGCCTAAGCGCAGCACATGGCCCATTTCCAACACTTCCAGCAGCGCGGCCTGCACTTCCAGGCTCAGGGCTTCCACCCGGTCCAGATACAGGGTGCCGCCGTCGGCCAGCTCGAACTTGCTGGGCCGCCCATCGGGCGACAGGCCCTGATACGCGCCCGCGGCATAGCCCAAAAATTCCGCGGCCATGAGCTCATGGGGGATGGCCTGGCAATTGACCGCGATGAAGGGCCCCTGGGCCCGAGGGCCGGCGTTGTGAATGGCCCGGGCCAGGGGGTTCTTGCCCACGCCGTCTTCCCCCAACAGGAGGACCGGGGCCCAGCCCTGCGCCACGCGCTGGGCCTGCCGCCGCAAACGGCGAATGGCCGGGGCCTGGCCCTGCAGGGCTTCGTCCAAGGTGAGCATGGCCTGCGCGCCCACCAGCCGGTGCACCAGGGCCCGCACCTGGCCCAAGGGCCGCAAGGTCATGAGGAACCCACCCTGAGGGCGGCCGCCCTCACGCATGGGCCGCAGGCTCATCACGCAAGCCACGGGCTGGTCGTGCACCATGAGGGTGGTGCTCACATCTTCCAGGGGCGTGGCGGTTTCGATGGCCTGCTGCACTTCGGGGGCAAAACGCAACACCGCGTGCAACGGGCGGCCCACCACGCCCGACGGCGAAACGCCCAAAATGGCCCCGGCCCGGGGGTTGAGGTGGGTGATGACCCCGGCCGCGTTCCACACCAGCACGCCTTCCGAGATGGTCTCGAACACATGCCGTAGCTCGCTGTAGCGCGCGTTGGCTTCCTGCAGGTAGTGGTCCGTTTGCATCTGGTTGGTGATGGCGCGCGCCGCGGCCATGACCGCGGCCAGGGCGTGGGGGTGGGCGTGTTCCACCGCGGTGATGATGCCCAACACGCCCACGATGCGCCCGCTCACATCGTGAATGGGCGCCGCGGCCATGGCCAAATCGTGAAACGCGGCCAAATAGTGCTCGGGGCCCACCACCTGCACGGGCATGGCTTCCTGCAGCGCCAGGGCAATGGCATTGGTGCCCAGGCGCCCTTCGTTCCAATACACGCCCCGCAGGCCGCCCCGGGCTTGCAAGTTGGCCAGCATTTCGGCATCACCGACCAGGTCCAGAATGCACCCCGCGCCATCGGTGAGGGCCACTGCGCAGCAGGTGCCTTCCATGTACTGGTGCAAATCTTCGATGACGGGGCGGGCCACTGCGGCCAGGGAAGTGTTGCGCAGCCGCACCACCTGAAACGCGCTTTCGGCCAGCGGCGTGACCGCGGGGGCTTTGTAAGGGTCCAAGCGCGGCACGCAACGCTGCCAGGAACGCCATACGACGGGGTCCAGCCGCGCCTGCTCGGCGGGGGAGAGGGCGCGGTCACGCACGAATTTTTGCCACACCCGAAACAGGGCCTGCACATCCCAGGGATAAGCCGCGGGTTGCATGAGGGGCCTCCTATCGCCGAGACGCGGTCGCTACCCTTATTGTACCTGGGGCAACGGCCCGTGGCACAACAGCGCGGTAGGGGCGACCCGGCCGGTCGCCCCGGGAATGAAACCGCGGATGAACAACAGCAGGAAGCAGTCAGCAGGGAGCAGGGAGCGGTCAGCAGTCAGCAAGCGTGCTCCCTACCAACTGCCAGCCACCAACCTCCAACTACCAACTTCCAACCACCAACCTCTCATCTCAAGGCCCCAGCGCGTCCCGCAGCCGGGCTACGAAACGCCGCGCGGCCGACGCCGGTTCCCCCGCCGAAGCCGCAATGGCCCGCAACAGCGCGCTGCCCACGATGACGCCATCGGCCACCCGGGCCACACGGGCCGCCTGCTCGGGCGTGGCAAT
>JALSPJ010000029.1 GCA_026985995.1 Anaerolineales bacterium | reverse complement strand
ACACGCTGGACATGACCATGTATGTGTACCGCCTGGGCTCCAGGCAGCCCCTTTGGGAAGGCAGTTTGTTGCAGCACTTCGGCCTCAGACAGGTGGACAACGCTTTCTGGCTCCCCGACGGTCTTCTGGTGCTGGACGGCATCAACACCGACCTGGACCCGGGGTTACGGGTGGTGAATCTCGACACCATGGAAGTGGTGTGGCGTCGAGAAATGGTTATTCTGGACTACGGCCTCAATCGGGTGGCCTATGATGCCGCGCGGCAATATCTCATCCTCAACCTGTATGGCGTGCGGGGGTTGCAGGTGTATACCTGGCCCGGCCGCGAAAAAGTGGACGAAAAATACACCGCCAGCGACATGTCCAACGGTTGCTGTATCCCCGAGCTGCTTTACACCAGCCAGCACGGCATTGCTACCATGGGCGTGCAAATTTTCAACCCCCAGCGCTACTACCTGATGATATGGGACGGCTCCGGCCCCCAGGCCCGCCAGTTTCCCACAGACTATACGCAGAAGAACTGGTTCAACCAACGGGTGGTGTGGGGGCCCAAGCAGCAAGTGGGCTGGATTTTCATGCCCGCCACCCTGGACAGCCCCGAGCTCGCGGTGCTGGATATTTTCGACCTCACCACCGGCCAGGTCGCCTGGTCCGTCACCGAGCAGGATTTTCCGGGCCTGAGCAGCCTGGCCTGGCTGCCCCAGCGGGGCTGGCTGGTGGGTTCCCAAAGTGGTGAAGTGCGCCTTTACACCGACGCCCAAACCTACGAAACGGTGCGCAGCCGGAGCAGTGCACTCTTGTTCTACGAACTGCAAACCACCGAAGCCCACAACGACCGCTGGCTGGGGGTATCTGATAGCCGCATCGAGCTGTGGGTGTGGAAATAGGGGCCACGCCTTGACGGCAGGCCACGCGCTGAGGCCGCCCGGGGCATGGGCGGCCTCGCTTTGGTTTTGGGGGAAGCACCTTGGGCCGGGCTACGCCGCGGGCTCGGGCAGCTGGCCCAGGCCCCGCAGCACCCGCTCGGGCGTGAGGGGGAAGTCGTAGAACCACACCCCCGTGGCGTTGCGCACCGCGTGCACCACGGCCGGGGCCACGGGCAAGAAGGGCATCTCACCCATGCCGCGCGCGCCCCAGGGGCCCAAGGGGTCGGCGAATTCCAAAATCAGCGAGCGCACCCGGTCCGGCACATCCACCGCGGTGGGGATGAGGTAAGTCGACAGCCGGTCCGTGAGCACCCGCCCCCCGCGCTGGATGAAGTTTTCGACGATGGCATAGCCCAGAGCCTGCACCACACCGCCCTCGATTTGCCCTTCCACCAGCGCGGGATTGATGGCCTTGCCCACATCATTGGCCGAGAGGTAATCCACCACATGGATGTGGCCGGTTTCGGTGTCCACTTCCAAGGCCACAAATTGGGCCACATAGCCGTAGGCGAAATTGGGCTTGCTGTGGCCGGTTTCGGGGTCGTAAGGCGTGGTGCTGGGCGGCCGATAGACGAATTCGCCCTCTGCGGGCCGCTCTTCGGCCTGCCACTTTTCCAGCGCGCGCTGGGCCGCGCCCCGAATGGCATTGCCGGCCATGAAAGTGAGCCGCGACGCGGACGCGCTGCCCGAGTTCCCCGTAAACGCGGTATCGGAGACCACCAGGTCCACCTGCTCGGGCGCCAGTCCTAAGGCCTCAGCCGCCATCTGGCGAATGGCCGTGTGGTGGCCCTGGCCCACCTCCGCGCCGGCGTAATAGAGCACCGCGCGTTCGATGTCCCCTTCGCCGTAGAGCACAATTTTGGCCCACGAATTTTCAGGATAGCCGAAGGAAAAGCCCACATTCTTGAAGCCAATGGCCACGCCGATGCCCCGCTTGATATGGGGCGCGGGGGGCGCAGCGCCCCAGCCGGGCCACACCCGGTCCGCATCGGGCGGGCGCTGCCAGCCATTTTCCGTTTCCACCCAGCCCGCGGCCCGGGCCGCGGCGGCCAGGGTCTCGGCCATGCTCACCCCCTCGGGGATAGGCGTGCCCACCGACATCAGCGAGCCTTCCCGCAGCACATTGCGCATGCGCAATTCCACCGGGTCCATGCCCAAGGCCTCGGCCAGATGATTGACCTGGCTCTCGGCCGCGAACAGCGCCTGGGGCCCGCCAAAGCCCCGAAAGGCCGCGCCCGGAATGTTGTTGGTGTACACCGCGCGCGAGTCCACCCATACATTGGGGATTTCATACGGGCCCGTGCACAGCAGGGTCGCGTTCCCCAACACCTTGGTGCTGGTGTAGGCATACGCGCCCCCGTCGGCGATGATGTCGACCTTGGCGGCGATGATTTTGCCCTCCCGGGTCGCGCCCCATTTGGCCCGGATGATGTAGGGGTGGCGCTTGGCGTGGCCGATGATGGATTCCTCCCGGCTCCACACAATCTTCACCGGCCGGCGCACACCCTTTTGGGCCAGCTTCCACACGGCCAGGGCCAACACAATTTGCACCGACATATCCTCCCGGCCGCCGAACGCGCCACCGATGGCCGGGTAAATGACCCGAATGCGCTCTTTGGGCAGGTTCAACGCGTGGGCAATTTGCTCCTGGTCCTCGTGGGTCCACTGCCCGGCCACCACCACGGTGATGCGGTCCTCGCTGTCGAGGTAGGCCACACCGGCCTCGGGCTGCAAGTAGGCGTGCTCCTGGGCCGGGGTGCGATACTCCCGCTCCACGATGACATCGGCCTGGGCGAAAGCGGCTTCCACATCGCCCTTGCGGATGCGATAGGCGATGATGACATTGCTCTCCTTGTCGGGATGCAACAGGGGCGCGTCGGGCTGCAGTGCGACCTCGGGGTCGTCCACCACGGGCAGGTCTTCGTATTCCACCTCAATGAGCCCCAAGGCCCGGGCCGCGATATCTTCGGTCTCGGCCACCACCACGGCCACCTGGTCGCCCACAAAGCGCACCCGGTCGGCATAGGGCTTGTTGGAGCCCGGCCCGCACAGCACGGGCTGGTCGGGCATGATGAGGCCGTATTCGTTGTTGGGCACATCCTTGGCCGTGAGCACCAGATGCACGCCGGGCAAGGCCTCGGCCCGGGAAGTGTCGATACGCACGATGCGCGCGTGGGGACGACCGGCGAACAAAATTTTCATATACAGCTGGTCGGGGTAGTTGAAATCACCGGGATACAGAGCCTCGCCGGTGACTTTCTCCCGGGCATCCACCCGGGGGTGTGCGCTACCAATGGCTCGGGTCATGGTTGGCCTCCCAGGGGGTCAGTCATCCACCACATCGACGGGCAAATAGGGGGAGCCGACGAACAGGCGATAGAGCACCGCGTAAACCACGCTGAGGGCAATGTAAAGCAAGATGGCGATGCCTAACGCGGCCACGCCATAGGCGGGCAGGTAAGGGTCATACCAGGGCAGCCAGGGCAGGGGGCGGCGCAAAATCAGGTCCGGCGGCACGGTGAACCAGCCCCGCTGCAGGCCCTGCTGCACCACCACCATCCCGCCGAAGAACGACACCACGGGGATGAGCAAGGCGAAGAAGCAGCCCAGCCCATACCACGCGGGCGAGAGTTGCCAGCGTTTCTCCAGCGGCGGGGTTTCATAGCCGTAGCTTTCGCGATAAAAGCCCATGTTGGCCTCATCCTTCACACTGGTCGGGCAAGCGCAAACGCCGCCCCACAAACACAATGCCCCGTTGGGCCAATTTACGGAGGCCTCGACTGGGTTGCCTGGTCAAAGCCACCTTCCCCACCGCGACCCAGCAAAAGCGGTAGGGCCATCTTGCCAGGGGGCGTTCGCGCAAGTGCGCCAACACCCACCGGAACTTGGCACATATGCGTTCGACTTCCTGCTCCTTGGCTTGATGGAATTCGACAAAATAGCCGCGGCAAGGGTCCGCCCCTCGTGCACCCCAACCCACCCAATAATCCCACCGCGATGCCTGGGGCTCGGTGTGGGTATAGCAAGCGTCCAAAGCCATGCTGCCCACCAGGCCATGGGGGTTATGGATGTCCACCTGACGCCGATGTTCACGCGTCAAGGCCCGCAAACCCCGTTCCATTTTGCAAGCGGGGAAGGTTCGTTGTGCATCTTGCCGTAACTGGGCGGCGCAGGCTGGCGCCGCGTTTCCCGTCATGGCTCGACCGCCTCCTGCCAGGCTGTCAATTGGCCCACCACTTCGTGGGCCCGGGTGGCCGATTCCGTCAACCCGCCCCAATCCGCCTCGTCCGCGTCCTCGGACCAGGCGTCCAACGGGCTAATATCCTTGAGATGCACCTTTTGCCCCTGGCGCTTGAAGCCATAGACCCGCACTTCTCGGCCGAGCAAGGCCCGCCATGTTGCTTCAGGAAGGTCCAAATAGCGTTTCAAAACCGCCGCGGCTGTAGGGGTCGCCTTGTGTACGCGTTGCGCCTGCCGTAACACCCAGGCAAATTCCACAATCTGCGCGGCGTGCGTCGTCAAAATCACCCGGTAACCGCGCGTCAGCCAATGGGCAACCAACATCAAAAACGCGCGCAGCGCGGCCGTATGCAGGCCCATCTCGGGTTCTTCGATGACAATCCACGAATACGCCTGAGGAGTGGCGGTATCCATCAGGGTGGTCTGGGCTGCCCACAACAGCGGGAAAAACTCCCGCTGGCCGCTGGACCAGGTCATCAACGGGAGTGGCGCCGCGTGCCCGTGCAAATGCTGCACAATGCGCCACTGTTGACGCACTTGCAGCCGAATGCCGGCGGCATCCGGGTACAATTGCCGCCAAATCGCCGTCAACCACGCCGGTTGTGATGCGTCCGGCGCCTCGAGCTTTACCCCCTGACCGAGCGCGGGCTCCAGGCTCTTGCGCATCTGCTCACTGAAGTGTTTCAGCACAAAGGGGTCGGCGGCCGAAAAATCGCGAAAAGGTCGTGGCCGGGAATCGAGCAGACATAGCGCCCGGTGCGCCGGGATGTATAGCACCTGCTCAAGGCTCCAATAATGATGGGGCCGCACCCGGGGCGTCCATGGCTCATGCTGCAGCCAAACCCGAGTTTGAGGGCGCCATGCCGCGCGGCCCAGGCCCTCCCCAAAATACGCGTCCGCGAAAGTTGGCGCAAAGTCCGGCTGGTGCGGGTCCAAGATGAAGCCGTAATCTTTGAGCACATCGTACACGAAAGTTTTGTCCAGCACCCATTTCCACAGCTGGGCGACCAAACTCTTTCCCGTGGCTTGGGGCCCGACCAGGATGGTAAGATGCCCCCAAGTCAGGTCCAAGGCCTCCAGTTGGGCGAAATGCTCGGCCCGCAAACGGTTTGGGGCTCCCATTTTTTGAGCTCCTCATGCTTCCTCGTGCTGGGCGGCGTACTGAGCCGCGGCCTTTTCCACCGCGTCGAAAATCTTGTAATAGCCCGTGCAGCGGCACAGGTTGCCGCTCAGGCCATAGGCGATGGTCTCCCGGTCCGGCTGGGGGTGCTCTTCAATCAGTTTGGCCGCGGCCATCACAAAGCCGGGCGTGCAATAGCCGCACTGTACCGCAGCTTCGTCGACGAAGGTTTGCTGCACAGGGTGCAGGTGCTCGGCCCGCACCAACCCTTCCACGGTGACGATGTCCGCGCCGTGGGCCCGGGCCGCGGGCACCAGACACGAAAGCACGGCTGCGCCGTCCAGGTGCACGGTGCACGCGCCGCATTCGCCTTCCGCACAGCCCTCTTTGGTGCCGGTGAGCAGCGCGTGGTCCCGCAGCAGCTGCAGCAAGGTCTTGCCCTCCGCGTCGCGGAAGACATATACCCGGCCGTTGATGCGGGTGACAATTTCGTCGGGCGGGTGGCTGGCGCTCACGGGCAACGGATGCGGGTGCGGTTCCTCCCGGCCCCAGAGCAGCGGCGGGTGCGCGGGCACTTCGTGGGAAACATCGCCCTGGGCCAGGGCCTGCAGCACCCGGCGGGTGAAGACTTCCACCATGCGCCGGCGGTAAGCCGCGCTGCCGCGAATATCGTCGATGGGCCGGGCGCTACGCACGGCCAGCCGCGCGGCTTCGGCGATGACCTCGGGCGTGAGGCGCTGGCCGCGCAGGAAAGCCTCGGCCTCGGTGGCGTGCACGATGGTGGGCGCCACCGCGCCCAAGGTAATGGCCGCGTCGGCGATGGTCTCGCCATCGTCGGCCCAGGTGAGCACCGCGGCCACATTGACCACCGCGATGGCCTGGGCCTTGCGCAGGCCCAGCTTGCGAAAAGTGCCCCGTTGCCGCGGCCCCAACGCGGGGAAGGCGATGTCGACCAGCATCTCGTCCGCACGCATCACCGTTTGGCGCACGCCCAGGTAGAACTGCGCCAGGGGCACGGTGCGCACCCCCTGGGCCGAGCGCAGGGTGACCTGCGCGCCCAGGGCCATGAGGGGCGTGATGGTGTCGTTGGCCGGCGACGCGGTGATGATGTTCCCGGCCACAGTGGCCCGGTTGCGCAGCGCGGGCGCACCCACTTCCCACGAGGCCCGCACCAGGGGGAAGGCTTTTTCCCGCAGCAGCCGGGAGGCCACCACCTGGTTGTGCGTCACCCCGGGGCCCAGGTGAATCCAACCCTCGTCGTCCAGGGTGATGGTATCCAGCTCGGGGATGCGGGTGATGTCGATGAGCACATCCACATCGGGGCGCTGCCCGCGTTCCAGCTCCAACAGCAAATCGGTGCCCCCGGCGATGATGCGGGCGTGGGGGGCATAGCGCCGCAGCAAATCCACGGCTTCGTCGACGGTGGTGGGGGTGAAATACAGCCGCCACATGGGGCAAACCTCCATCCAGACAGGAAACGGTCCTGCGACCGTACAAGGCCAAAGCAACGAGCCAGGTATGTGGATTATACCGCGACGCGGGGGAATGGGGGGACAACAAACCCTTGGCACCGTGACTTTGACGCGCCCAACAACCACATGAAGAAACACCACCGCGCCCCGGCGCGGCGTCAACCGGGGCGCGGTGAACAAGCAGCAGGACGCGGCGTTCAGTCTTCCAGGGTCGAGGTGTCGCCCTCGGGCAGGCCCAGGGTCCAGGCCCGCAACAGCCGGCGCATAATCTTGCCCGAGCGGGTCTTGGGCAGCTTCTCCACGAAGTGGATTTTCTCGGGGCGGGCGATTTTGCCAATGTGCTCCGCGACCCACTCGATGAGCTCCTTCTCCAGCTGGGGCGAACCCTGCATCCCGGCCCGCAGCACCACATAGGCGTGGATGGCATTGCCCTTGATGTCGTGGGGAATGCCGATGACCGCGGCTTCCACCACATCGGGGTGGGCCACCAGCGCGCTTTCAATTTCCGCGGTGCCCAACCGATAGCCCGAGACCTTGATGACATCGTCCACCCGGCCGATAATCCAGAAGTAGCCGTCTTCGTCCACCTTGGCCGAATCGCCGGTGAAGTAGCGGCCGGGGAAGCGGCTCCAATAGGTCTTGATGTAGCGGTCGGGGTCCTTGTAGAGGGTGCGCAGCATGGCCGGCCAGGGGTTCTTGAGCACCAGGTAGCCCTCGGTGTTGGGCGGCACGGGTTTGCCTTCGTCATCCACCACTTCGGCTTGCTGGCCGAAGAAGGGCTTGAACGCGGAGCCAGGCTTGAGGGGCACGGTGGGCACGGGGGTAATCATGAAGTGGCCGGTTTCGGTCTGCCACCAGGTATCCATGATGGGCGCTTGGCCGCCGCCCACCACCCGGTGATACCACTTCCAGGCCTCGGGGTTGATGGGTTCCCCCACCGAGCCCAGCAAGCGCAGCGACGAGAGGTCGTGCTTCTTGACCCATTCCTCGCCGTAACGCATGAGCCCGCGGATGGCCGTGGGCGCGGTGTAGAACACGGTCACGCCGTAGCGTTCCACAATTTGCCACCAGCGGTCGGGCGCGGGGTAGTTGGGCGCGCCTTCGTACATCACCGAGGTCACCCCCAGCACCAGAGGCGAGTAGACGATGAAGGAGTGGCCGGTAATCCAGCCCGGGTCCGCGGCGCACCACCAGATGTCGTCGTCGTGCAGGTCAAACACATACTTGAGCGCGGTGTAAGTGCCCACCATGTAGCCGCCGTGGACATGCAAAATGGCCTTGGGCTTGCCCGTGGTACCCGAGGTGTAGAGAATGAACAGCGGGTCTTCCGCGTCCATCACTTCGGTGGGGGAAGGGCCTTCGGCCAGGGGCGAGGCCATGAGCTCGTGATACCAATAGTCGCGTCCCGCGACCATCTTCACCGGGTGCACCTCGGGGCCCAGGCGCTGGACCACCACCACCTTCTCCACCGAGGGCGTGAGCTTGACGGCCTCGTCCACGGTGTCCTTCAACGGCACCACCTTGCCCCGCATCCAGCCGCCGTCTTGGGTGACCACGACTTTGGATTCGGAATCCAGGATGCGCTCTCGCAGGGCGTCGACGCTGAAACCGCCATAGACCACCGAGTGCATGGCCCCGATTTTGGCCGTGGCCAGCATGGCGACGATGATTTCGGGCACCCGGCCCATGTAAATGGTCACCCGGTCGCCTTTGCCCACGCCCAACCCCCGCAGCACATTGGCGAAGCGGTTGACCTCGTTGTAAAGCTCGCGGTAGGAAATGGTGCGCGTGTCGCCGGGCTCGCCAATCCAGTAGAAGGCCACCTTGTTGCGCCGCCAGGTTTTCATGTGCCGGTCCAGCGCGTTGTGCACAATGTTGGTTTGCGCGCCCACGAACCACTTGTAGAAGGGCGCGTTGCTGTCATCCAGCACCTTTTCCCACGGGCGGAACCATTCCAGCTCCTGGGCCTCGGTGGCCCAAAAGGCCTGAATGTCTTCCAGGGCTTTTTGGGCCATGGCTTCCCAATCTTTGACCCGGGCCCGTTGCACAATGGCGTCAGGGGGGTAGAATACTTCGCCGTGCAAAGCCTTGGTTTCGGGCATCGCAGCACCTCCTTAGGTTGGAATGGAGCGGACAGGGACCAGGGAACCGCGTGAGGCTTTCGTGAGAACGCAAACCCAACTTACCCGCAGGGTCAAGGGACCCTCAGGGTTTGCTATAATAAACCCATAAGGAGCGTAAACGATGCGCAGCAAGCCATTGTGGGCTGTGTGGTTGTGGGGCGGGGTGCTGTTGGTCAGCATCCTGGCGTGTGGTGGGTTTTTCATGGGCCGGGCCACGCCCGACTTGCCCTGGCTGGGCGAAGAAACGCCCCAGGCCGATAATCCCGCGCGCTGGGGCATTCCGCCCACCGTGACCCCCACGCCCTTGAACGCCGGCCAGGGGTGGATGGCGGCCCCCACCCATCCCGCCACCGCGCAGCCCGCGCCGGTCACCGCCACGGCCCCGCCGCGGCCTCAGGGCACGGCCACCCTGCCGCCTTCCCCCGCGCCCACCCTGCCGCCCACCTTCACCCCCCGCCTAAGCCTGCGGCCCGGGCCCCAGCTGGTGGCCTACCAGGTGCGACAGCCCATTCGGGTCGACGGCGACCCGGCCGATTGGCCCCAAGATTTGCCGTGGTACCCCATCTCCCAGGTGACCTATGGCCTGGACCAATACACCGGGCCCCGGGACCTGAGCGGCCGGGTGCGGGTGGCCTGGGATAGCGACTACCTCTACATCGTCTGGGATGTGACCGACGATGTCTTCGTCCAAACCCAGCGGGGCGAGTTCATCTACCAGGGCGACAGCACCGAAATTCTGGTCGATACCAACCTGGCCTACGACTTTTACAGCCAGTACCTGGATTACGACGACTACCAAATCGGCTTTTCCCCCGGCAACCCACCCGGGCAGAACCCCGAAACCTGGCTGTGGTATCCCAAGAGCCTGGCCGGGCCCGTGCTGGGCGTGCGGGTCGCGGCCCAGCCCACCGTGACCGGCTATACCCTGGAAGTCGCGCTGCCGTGGCACCGGCTCAACCTCACCCCCTTCCCGGGCCTGGATGTGGGCTTCGCCGCCTCCATCTCCGACAACGACCTGCCCGGCAGCGCGTTGCAGCAATCCCTGGCCTCGACTTCGCCCTTCCGCCGCCTCACGGACCCCACCACCTGGGGCGAGCTGCTTTTGGTGGCCCGAGCGTACTGATGGACGCGACCTTACGCCGCCTCACCCGCCGCGACTTCCTCAAGCTCCTGCTGCTGAGCGCCGGAGCCGTGGGCTGGCGCTGGTTCCCCTGGCCCGACGACGGCAACTACCCGCCCGACGACGACGCGGGCCCCTGGGGCCGGGTGACCGTGCGCCGCATCGGTATTTACGCCCAGCCCTCCCTGGCCAGCCCCAAGGTGGGTTCCCTCTACCGGGATATGGTGGTGCGCTTCGACGAGGTGCTCACCTCCCCCTATGGCCCGCGGCACAACCCCAAGTGGTATCGCCTGCACGACGGCTTCGTCTACAGCGCCTACATCCAGCCCGTGCGCACCCGCCTCAACCCCGTGCGCACCGACATCCCCGAAGGGGGCCGCCCGGCCGAGGTCACCGTGCCCTTCACCCGGGCCTACCGCCCCCTCAAAAAAGGCCGCTGGCAAAAGCTCTACCGCCTCTACTACGGCTCGGTGCATCGGGTCACGGACCTGCGCACCGGGCCCGACGGCCGGCCCTGGTATTGCATCTACGACGACTGGATGCATGTGCACTATTGCGTACCCGCGGCGCACCTGCGCTTCATCGAACCCCACGAGCTCACGCCCATTGCGCCCGAAGTGCCGGCCCACGAAAAGCGCATTGTGGTCGATTTGGACGCCCAACGCCTGTTTGCCTACCAGGGCGACGACATCGTGCTCGAAACCCAGGTTTCCACCGGCCTGGCTACCCTCAAGAGCACCAACGGCATTCCCACCAAAACGCCCACGGGCACCTTTCGCATCTACCTCAAAACCCCCCACCGCCACATGGGCGATGGCCGCCTCACCAGCGACATCCACGCCTACGAACTGCCCGGCGTGCCGTGGGTCTCGTTCTTCCACAAAACCGGCGTCGCCTTCCACGGCACTTACTGGCACGACAACTTCGGTCGACCCATGAGCCACGGTTGCGTCAACATGCGCACCGATGAAGCCCTGTGGCTCTACCGCTGGAGCCACCCCGTGGTTTCGTGGGACCAGCCCTACGGGCATCGCACAGGCACTTTGGTGCGGGTGGTGGAGCGTGGCTAAAGGGCTGCTGTGGCTGGGGCTGCTGCTGTTGGGTTTGGGGGGAACCGGGCTCCGCGGGGGACCGGGCCCCGCCGCGAGCTTCCCGGCCAACCCCCCGACCACGCCCACCGCGGCTTCCCCCGTGCGCATTACCCTGCCGGGTTACGGCGCGGTGCTGCAGGGCACGGTCATCGTCCACGCGCAGCCGCGCGCGCCCCACGCCACCCAGGTGGCCCTGGAATTGGGCTACGGCCCCGAGGGCCCGTGGTTCCCCCTGGCGCGCTGGGCCCCGCCGCCCCCGGCCGGCCCCCTGTGGGCCTGGGATACCACCACCATCGCCGACGGCGCGTATTGGCTGCGCCTGGTGGTGCTGCTCGACGACGGCAGCCGCCTCACCCACGCCATTCCGGTGCAGGTACGCAACCACACGCCGGCTCAGGCCACGCCCACCCTGCCGGCCGGCGTTCCGCCCACCCCCACGCCCCGGCCGGCCACGCCCACAGCCACCCCCTGGCCCACTTTGGCCCCGCGGCCGCAGCCGCCGGCCAACCCCGCGGCCCTTTCCTGGGCCCAATGGCGCAGCGTGGCCCAAGCGGCAGCCGGGCTGGCCGCCACGGCCGCAGTGCTCTTCAGCTTGCTGGCTGCTCGTCGTCGCGCGCCTTAGTTTGCGGGTTGCCGGAATCCCGCAAGCCTGTCGGCAGGTTTGCGCCATTCCAGGCCCCCAAATTCAACAAATGATGCATTCGCCGCACCTTGGTCTCGAGATAAAAACGATTTTCCTCGTGCACCGTGGGCACCAACGGCACCCGCTCCACCACGGTCAACCCCGCGGCCTGCAAGGCTTCCACCTTGGCCGGGTTGTTGGTCAGCAAACGCACCGAGCGCACGCCCAAATCGCGCAGAATGGCCACGCCGATGTCATAGTCGCGCTCGTCGGCCTGGTGGCCTAAAAGCAAATTGGCCTCCACGGTGTCGTAGCCCTGGTCCTGCAAATTGTAGGCGCGTAATTTGTCCAGCAGGCCAATGCCCCGGCCTTCCTGGCGCAAATACACCACCACCCCCCGGCCTTCCCGGGCGATGAACTGCATGGCCAGATGCAGCTGTTCGCCGCAATCGCAGCGCCGGGAGCCCAACACATCGCCGGTGAAGCATTCGGAATGCAACCGCACGGGCACGGCTTCGCCCGCGGGGTCGCCCATCACCAGGGCCAGGTGCTCCTTGTCGTCCCGGTTGTTGGAATAAAGACACAGGCGAAATTCCCCTTCCTCGGTGGGGATGCGCGCGCACACTTCGCGCTTGACGGTTACGGCGGTCATGACAATCCTCCATAGGGTACGGATGAGGTGGTCGTAGAGGAAGGCAGCGCGGGCCACACCCGATGGGCGAACCACAAGCCCAGGCCGCCGATGAGGCCATCCCGGGCCCGAATGAGCAGGCCCAGAGCCAGGCCGTAGGTCGCGGGCCAGCCCATCCAGGTGGCGGCCAGGGCCTGAGCCGCCTCCAGCGCGCCGGCCGCGCCGGGCAGCGGGGTGAGGAAGGCCAGCCGTGCGGCCAACATCATGCCCACGGTTTGCGCGGCAGTGGAACGCAGCCCCAACGCGCGCAGCATCATATGATACTCCACGAGAAGCACGGCCCAGGCCGCCAGCGAAAGCCCCAGCCCCGCAAGCAAAGCCCGGGGGTTGCCGCGGCACAAGCGCGCGGCGCGACCAAGGGCTGCGCGCCAGCCCGAGCCCTGAACCGGCCAGGCCTTGACGCACAACCCCAGCCAGCCCGCGGCCACTACCGCCAGCGGAGCCAACACCGCGGCCACCGCGGTGTGCAGGTCCCAGCCCTGGTGGTGCACCCCGCCCAGGACCACCCAGGTGAGGGCCAGGGCCAAAAAGGCCACATTGGTGCTCAGGTCCAGCAGCCGGTCCAGCCCCACCGCGGCCCAGGCAGCGGCCGCGGGCACCCCGGCCCGATGGTGCAGCGCGGCCACCTGCAGGGGTTCCCCGCCGAACTGGGTGCCGGGGGTGAAATAGCTGACCGCGAAGCCGGCCAGCCGATATTGCCACAGCAGGCGCCAGGGCACCCGGGGCGCGCCGGCGGCGCGCAGCAGCACGGCCCAGCGGGCCACGCTCAGGGCCAAAAAGCCCGCGTTGAGCGCGGCCAAAACCAGCAGCATGGGCCACGACACGCGCGCCAGCGCGGCCAGCATGGCGGCCCAGGGCAGGCGGGCCGCGGCCCACACCAGCACGGCCAGAAACGCCACCTTCCCCCAACGCCAAACCTGCGGGGAAACACGCCAACGCTGTCCAGACATGAGCCATTGCCCTCCTCTGGCGGTCCATCGGGCCCGCACCAGACTGGGGTTCTATTCTAAATGAGAATCGTCGCGAAGTGGAAGGAAAAAGATGAGAAGTTGGCGAAAAACGCGGCGGAACAACCCGACGCCGCGGGTGGGGTGGTTTTTCCGCCGCAAGCGTTGACGCGCGGCCGCGGTAGTGCTACAATTGGGGCCGGTTGGGCGCATAGCTCAATGGAAGAGCAGCGGCCTTTTAAGCCGTTGGTTGCAGGTTCGAGTCCTGCTGCGCCCACTTTTGCCTCGGGGCGTAGCTCAGCCCGGATAGAGCGCACGGTTCGGGTCCGTGAGGCCGGCGGTTCAAATCCGCCCGCCCCGACAGCAAAACGGCCAACGGCCAAAGGCGTTGAAGGAGACGAGTAGGCTCGGGCCGTGGCCCCCCAGCGAGCCCGGGACGGTGAGAGCCGGGCGGCAGCCGCCGAGCCGAAAATCCCTCCGGAGCCGCGACCCGAAACCCGCCCTGCGCGGGGAGTAAGGGCAGCCGGGTTCGCCCGCCGTTACCCGGGCGCGGGAATGCACCCCAGGGCCATCACCCGGGGGAGTTCCCGGCCGAGGGCTCCGCCGCCCCTGCGGGTTGCGGAGAACCAGGGTGGTACCGCGAGGCAGCCCCTCGTCCCTGGATGGGACGGGGGGCTTTTGTTTCGCCCCAACTTTTACGACCAGGAGGTGCGCGATGCCCTTCCGTCCGGTTCCCACCAAACCCAACCTGCCCCAACTGGAAGAGCGCCTGCTGGCCTTCTGGAAGGCCAACGACATCCCCCGCCGCCAGGTGGAACAGCGGGCCGGAGGGCCCGAATATGTCTTCTACGAAGGCCCCCCCACGGCCAACGGTCGGCCCGGCGTGCATCATGTCTTCGCCCGGGCCTACAAGGATATGTTCCCCCGCTTTTGGGCCATGAACGGCTACTACGCGCTGCGCCGCGGCGGTTGGGATACCCACGGCCTGCCCGTGGAAATCGAGGTGGAAAAGAAGCTGGGCATCCACCACAAGCACGAAATCGAAGCCTTTGGCATCGCCAAGTTCAACGAGTTGTGTCGCAAATCGGTGTTCGAGTACATTCAAGACTGGGAACGCCTCACCGAGCGCATCGCGTTTTGGGTGGACCTGAAGCAGGCCTATGTCACTTACCGCAACGAATATATCGAATCCATCTGGTGGATTTTGAAGAACTTTTGGGACAAGGGCCTGCTGTACAAAGACTTCAAAGTGGTGCCCTACTGCCCCCGCTGCGAAACGCCCCTCTCGAGCCACGAGGTGGCGTTGGGCTATAAAGATGTGGAAGACCCATCGGTGTATGTACGCCTGCGCCTGACCGACGAGCCCAACACCGCGCTGCTGGTGTGGACCACCACGCCCTGGACCCTGCCGGCCAATGTGGCCGTGGCCGCGCACCCCGAGTTCACTTATGCCAAAGTGCGCCGCGCCACGCCGGACCGCGGCGAGGAGTTCCTCATCCTGGCCCAGGAGCGGGTGGCCGCGGTCTTCGGCGACGAAGCCGTCGAAGTGGTGGAAACCTTCCCCGGGACCGCATTGCAGGGCCGCACCTACGAGCCTCTGTACACCTTCCTGCCCACCGACAAGCCGGCCTATCGGGTGGTGCTGGGCGATTTCGTCACCTTAGACGAAGGCACCGGCCTGGTGCACATGGCCCCCGCATTTGGCGCGGAAGACATGGAAGTGGCCCGCCGCGAAGACCTGCCCGTGCTGCTCACCGTGGACGAGCAAGGCCGCTTCAAGGACGCGGTCACGCCCTGGGCCGGTATGTTCGTCAAAGACGCGGACCCGCACATCATCGCCGACCTGAAGGCCCGGGGGCTGCTCTTTCGGGCCGAAACCGTCACCCATGCCTACCCCCACTGCTGGCGTTGTAAAACCCCCCTGCTCTATTACGCGCGCAGCACCTGGTACATCGCCACCAGCCGCTTCAAGGACCGCCTGCTGGCCAACAACGAGCAGGTCAACTGGGTGCCGGGCTATATCAAACACGGCCGCTTTGGCAACTGGCTGGAGAACAATGTGGACTGGGCCCTGAGCCGCAACCGCTATTGGGGCACGCCCCTGCCCATTTGGGAATGCGACAATCCCAACTGCGGCCATCGCGAGCTCATCGGCTCGGTGGCCGAACTGGAAGCCCGGGCCAAGCGGGACCTCTCGGACCTGGACCTGCACCGGCCCTATGTAGACGAGGTGACCTTCGAGTGCCCCGTGTGCCGGCAGGGGACCATGCGCCGGGTGCCCGAGGTCATCGATGTGTGGTTCGACTCGGGCGCCATGCCCGTGGCCCAATGGCATTACCCCTTCGAGCACCGGCAAACCTTCAAGCGCCAGTTCCCCGCGGATTTCATCTGCGAAGGCGTGGACCAGACCCGGGGCTGGTTCTATTCCCTGCACGCCATCGCCACCCTGCTCTTCGACAGCGTGGCCTTCAAGAATGTGGTTTCGGTGGGGCTGGTGCTGGACCAAAACGGGCGCAAGATGTCCAAATCCCTGGGCAACATCGTGGACCCCTGGGATGTCATCCACACATACGGCTCGGACGCGCTGCGCTGGTACTTCTACACCTCGGGCTCGCCGGGCGACAACCGCCGCTTTTCGGTGGACATCGTGGGCGAGACCGCGGTGCGGCCTTTCATCCTGCCCCTGTGGAATGTGTACAGCTTCTTCGTCACCTACGCCAACCTGGACGCCTGGGAGCCGGACCCCCAGCGCACCCCCCACTACACCCTGCTGGACCGCTGGCTGCGTTCGGAGCTGCACACCCTGGTGCGGGAAGTGACCGCGGCCTATCGGCGTTACGACGCGCCGGCCGCGACCCGGCCCATTGCCCAATTCGTGGTCGAAAAGGTCTCCCAATGGTACATTCGCCGTTCGCGGCGGCGCTTTTGGAAGGGCGCGCCCAGCGACGAGGACAAGTACGCGGCCTACGCCACCCTCTACGAGGCTCTGGTCACCGTGGCGCAGCTGCTGGCCCCGGCCATGCCCTTCCTGGCCGAGGAGCTGTATCAAAACCTGGTGCGCTCGGTGAACCCCGACGCGGCCGAATCGGTGCACCTGACCGACTGGCCCCAGGTGGACACCGAGGCCATCGACGAAACCCTCAACCGGGAAATGGCCCTGGTGCTCAAGCTGGCCTCCCTGGGCCGCGCAGCCCGCAACCAGGCCAACATCAAACTGCGCCAGCCCCTGCCCGAAATCGCCTTTGCTGTGGGCCGGGTGGACGAGCGCGCGGTGGTGGAAAAGTACGCCGACCTGCTGGCCGAGGAGCTCAATGTCAAGCGGGTACGGGGACTGGACTCGGCCGCGGAAGTGGTGGAGTATGAAATCAAGCCCCTGCCCGCCAAACTGGGGCCCAAGTATCAACGCCGGTTCCCCAAAGTGCAGGCCGCCATTCGCGGCCTGCCCGCCGAAGCTGTGGCCCAACAAGTGCTGGCCGGCCAGCCGTTCACGGTGGAAGTGGACGGCGAGACCCTGACCATCGAGCCCGACGAGGTGGAAGTGCGCATGCACGCGCACGAGGGCTTTGTGGTGGAGCGGGAAGGCCCCTATGTGGCCGCGCTGCGCACCGAAATCACCCCCGAGCTGCGGGCCGAGGGCCTGATGCGGGAGTTCATTCGGCGGGTGCAAAATCTGCGCAAGGAAAGCGGCCTCGAGATTGCCGACCGCATTCGCCTGTGCTACACCGACGCCACCCCCGATTTGGCCCAGGCCCTGGAGCAATATCGGGACGACATCATGGAAGAGGTGCTGGCCGTGGTCTTCGAGCCCAACGAGCCGCCCACCGACGCGCACACGCAAACCTTCGCCTTCGACGGCGAGCGGGTGACGGTGGGGCTGAGCAAAGTGGGGTAGCCCGCGCCTGCGCCAGGCCCGGCGCCCAGGGAATGAAGCCGCGGATGAACGACGTCGGTCAGCAGTCAGCGGTCAGCAGGGAGCGCGCGATCGGGGCGCACGGCGGCGCGTCGGGGGTGAAACCGCGGATGAACGCGGATAGACGCGGATAAAATGCAAAAACCACGGAAAAACACGGATGGACACGGAAGAAAGACGGCAGGGAGCAGCGAGCGGCCAGCAGGGAGCAGGGAGCAGGGAGCCACGCGCGGCCCCCGCCACCTCCCAACCACCAACTACCAACCGCTAACTTCCAACCTTCCCCTGTAAATTATGGTCGGCGAAGCATAAAAAGGTTAGAAGCTATGAAGCCCAACAGCCTGAGAATTGGCTTCTGGCTGAGAAATTCCCTGCTCTGCGCTGCCGCTGACAGGCTCTGGTTATGCCCTTCTCCTGTAAAAGCCCTTCGGATGCTTTGAAAACCTTGCTGAAGCAGGCAGCTGGTCCGCCCATCCGGGCTTATTTCTGCCGGGCTTGACGGGGACATGGGACAGTTCATTCGGGCCTGTCCAGACAGCCACAGCAGGCACACCCGGCGTGTATGACACAACATACCTGTTGCCAATCCAGAAGCCTGAGCCTGACGGCTTTTCCTCCCACATGGCCTTGTATTTGTCAGCCTGGTGGGTCATGAAGTAAACCTGGAGGGCTGCGGTGTAGGGGTTCCAGACAGTGCTTTTGTTAGGGTTTCTTATCCAGTAGTATTTGCTGTAGACCTGGCCGAACTGGACATGGTAACCAGTTGAGTAAGGGTCAGTCTTCGGGTCGCTCACATATCCGAGCAATTGCCCCTGCTCAAGTGGGATGGACACATCCACAAACCTCCTGCTCCCCCGCATGAGCACGCGCTCCCAGAGCTCGTTTTCAGGCACCCACCTCCCATTTTCCCGGTGCGCAACAGTCAGGTGCTCAAACTCAAAGTAAAGGCTCTTCCCTGTGTCAGGGTCTGTGACGCGCACAAGCAAAGAAGCATACAGTGTGCTCCTGTCAGTGCTTTGCCAGAAACTAGCCCTAACAGCCCTCGGCTTGGCATCAGGGGTGAAGGGGTTGTAGACGGAGTATTTGTCAGCATGCAAGCGGAAAATGTCAATGTTGCTGTGAATATGCCCTCTCTTGTCCATTGACGGTGCTTCGAAACGGTATTGACCAGCACGGAAAAGTGTGGCTGCCCAATTCATATCTTCACTAATGCCCATCATGGCGTCTTCTATTGTTAGAGGGCCTAACATGCTTCCTTCTAGGCTGAAATTCGTATGGTAATAAATCATCCGCATGCCGAGCCACAGTTCCTCCAGATGGTTTGCCTCTGCCCTGTTGGGGTTTTTTATGAAGCCTCCGGCTTTGCGACTGTACACCACATTGAAGTCAGGACTGTAGATGGTTTCAAGTATGCCTCTGGCGTAGTCCCAGTCATCCAGGAAGCGCTTTGTGTCAATTTCAAGCGTTGCTGTCTTTCCGTTCACACCAATGAGGTCAAGCTTGAATTCCCCGAGCCTGAAATCATCCATGTAGTACATCCAGGCGCGGGAGCGGTCGATTTCTGTGCGCGCCTCATCCGTGGTCAGGTCAAGATTGTGAAGGGATGAGAGGACATCCTGCGGAACATTGTCAGCAGGGACAAGGTCTGCGGTGATGCCGTTGGAGACCAGAACATATTTATTTGCGCCGTCCTGGACAATGCCATAAGCAGCAAACAGGTGGTTGTCAGGAGGGGAGAGCCTGGCTTTCTCGCCAAGCAAAACTTTGTCTGAGACAAATGTTGCCTCGGGCCTGCCAAGGTAGTGGTTGAGGTAGGGATAGATTCTGCCTTCCAGGGCTTCTGGGCCGGGCGTGGGTGTTGGGGTTGGCGTGGGTGTTGGGGATGGAGTGGGGGTGGGGGTGGCCGAGGGGCGCACAGTGGGGCTCACCATCTGATGCGCGGCCTGGGGCGTTGCCGAAGGAGCGGGG
>JALSPJ010000028.1 GCA_026985995.1 Anaerolineales bacterium | reverse complement strand
ACGGCCACGGACCGCTGGGTGCCCGACAACTCCATTTTGCGCGAGTTCATCGGCGGTTCCATCCTCAAAGACTTCACCGTGTGGCAGGGGAACGACGAGCCTGAGGTCGGTATGTGACCCGCGGGGGCGTATGTTATCATTCTTGTGCCAAATTTCGTGTTGGAAGGCTTGCCGCGCAAGCCTGGCGATGTAGGAGGGAGATGGTCATGCCTCGGTTCTTGAAAGCGTTGCTGTTGTGGTGGATAATGGGCGCAACCCTGGTCGGCTGTCAGGCCAACACTGTGGCTCAGACTCCAGGATGGATGCCCACGGTAGCCGCGCAAAGCACGGCTCTGGCCCAACAGAGGGCTACTGTGGCCGCCCAGAGCACCCAGTTGGCCGCCCAGGGTACGCAGCTGGCTGCCCAGTACACTGCCTTACAGACCGAGACGGCAGCGTCCGTTCCCCGAACTGCGGCGCTTGGGGCCATGCCAACGCTACAACCCACGGCCACGCGGCTTTTACCTACGCCTGCGCCTTCGGCTACGGCCAGCGCACTCCCAACGCCACAAGCAACAGCCACGCCTGGCGTTACGCCCACGCCGGTTACGGCCGGCGCGGGCCGCGCGCAGGTGTCGGTGCCAGTGAACACCCTGTGCCGCATTGGCCCGGGAACGGCATTCTATCGGGTAGGTGTGGTGCAGGCCGGCCAATGGGTGTCCGCATTGGGCCGCTGGCGGGAATACTGGCGCGTGCAATTGCCCGACGGTTCCAAATGTTGGATTTGGGGCCCGCAGGCTACGGTGCGCCCCCATACGGCTCAGGTGCCCACAGTGCGGCCAGGGGTAGGCGTGCTGTGGGGCTATGTGTTTACCGATACCAATGGCGATGGCCGCTACCAGCCCGGCGTGGACGCACGCAAGGGTGGCTTGACGGTCAGTTTGTATCCGGCCAATGGCGGTGTTTGCCTGAGCAGCGGCGAACCTCTGGCCACAACCCGGGTCAACGGTCGTGGTTTTTACACTTTCACCCTCACTGTGCGCAAGCCAGCCACCGCGTATTGCGTCCAAACGACTTTCCTCGACCCCACAGAGACGGTTTGTCGGGATACCCGGGTGGTGGGGGTGCAGGCTGGCGAGGCGACGCAGGCCGATTTGTATACCGTGCCCTCTGGGCCGTGCCCTGTGCCATGAGCTTTTAGCCCCGGCGTCCGGCCGCCAGCTCGGGGTATTCGCGGCTCACCGCGGCCTCGGGATCCAACCCCAGCTCTTCCAGCAAATGCCGGATGAGCGCGGCTTTGCGTTCCGCGTCCCGCAGGCTCCAGGTGCGGCTTTTGATTTCCACAAAGGTGCCCAAGGACGGCGTTTCCACCTGGTCCAGGTTGACGAAGAACTCGGTGTCGCGGTAACGAATCTTCCAGCGCCGGCGGTCTTTGACCACTTCCATCTCGCGCTGGGGCTTGAAATATTCCCGGTAAAAGCGCAGGCTGTGGGTGGCCCGGGCCAAATAGCGGCTGCGGGAAAGCAGCACCGCGCCGCCCTCGAACGCGCGCTCGTGGGAAGGGCCGATGAGGGTCAGGCGGTAGCGCACCCGCTCCACCCGGCCTTCGGGGCCGATGAACTCGTCTTCCCGGTAGCGCAGCGCGTCGCCGTCGTCGGCGAAGAAGAAGTAGGTGTCGTATTCCCGGTAGTGGCGGCTGTAGAGGATGTCGATGTCGGGGTGGGTGTGCAGCCGGCGCACCACTTCTTCGGCCTGCGGGGTCGGGATGGCCACTTTGGCCTGCACTTCGTAGCTTTCTTCTTCGGTGGCCTGCTCGATGGCGATGAGTTTGGAGAGCACCGACTGCTCGCGTTGAATGAGGAACGCGTCGATGCGCCGGGCCAGCTCCGCGGCCTGGGCCAGCAGCTCGTCTTCCTGCACGGTGAGCAGCCGGCGTTGGCGCATGAGCCAGCGCCCGTTGACCATGACATCGGTGACATCGGTGGACTTGGCCGCGTAGACCAGCTGGGCATACACGCCGTTGGGGTCGCGGCGGAAGCGGGGCGCGTTGTGCAAGGGGGTGATGTCGACCAAAATCAGGTCGGCCCGTTTGCCCGGTTCCAACGAACCCACCAGATGGGCCGCGTGAATGGCCTGCGCGCCCATGCGGGTGGCCATGAGCAGTGCGGTGGTGGCCGGAACCACGGTGGGGTCGCCGGTGGCGCCTTTGGCCAGCAGCGCGGTCAGGCGCACTTCTTCGAACATGTCTAAGTCGTTGTTGGAGGCCGGGCCGTCGGTGCCGATGCCCACATTCAGGCCCACCTGCAACATGCGGGCCACGGGCGCGATGCCCGAGGCCAGTTTGAGGTTCGAGGAAGGGTTGTGGGCCACGCCCGCGTGGTGATGCTTGAGGGTGTACATTTCGCCCTCGTCGATGTGCACGCAGTGCGCGGCAATGACCTTGGCCTCGAAGAGCCCCTGCTTTTTCACATAGGGGATGACGGGCATGTTGTGCTCGCGGCGCATGTTTTCCACTTCCAGCGCAGTTTCCGATAGGTGGATGTGCAGGGGCACATCGTAACGGGCTGCCAGCTGCGCGCTGGCGCGCAGAATGTCGGGCGTGGTGGTGTAGGGCGCGTGGGGCGCGACCGCGGGGATGATGAGGGGGTGGTCCTTCCAGCGGCGGATGAAGTCTTCGGCGTATTCCAGCGCTTCTTCGTAGGATTTGGCGTCGGGCGCGGGGAATTTGAGGATGGTTTGCGCGGCAATGGCCCGCAGGCCGGCGGCTGCGGCGGCTTTGGCCACTTCTTCTTCGTAGTAGTACATATCGACGAAGGTGGTGACGCCCGAACGGATGAGCTCGGCCGCGGCCAAGGAAGTGCCCAGGTGCACGAATTCGGGCGAGACGAATTCCCGCTCCACGGGCATCATGTAGCCCAGCAGCCACACATCTAAGCGCAGGTCGTCGGCCAGACCCCGCAGCAGGGTCATGGGCACATGGGTGTGGGCGTTGATGAGGCCGGGCATGACCACTTTGCCCGTGGCGTCGACCACTTCCCGGGCCTGGTAGCGGGCCTGGAGCTCGGCCGCGGGGCCCACGGCCACGATGCGGTCGCCCTGGATGGCCACCGCGCCGGGTTCGTATTGTCGCCAGTCGGGGTCCATGGTGAGCACGATGCCGTTGGTGATGAGCACATCGACGGGGGTAGGGGAAGGTTGTTGGGGCATGAACACCTCCTTGGGGGAAAAGCGTCGGGCGTAGGGAAGAGGATTATACCCCACGGTGATAAAACACACCCCCGCGCGGGGCGGGGGTGCATGGGCGTTGGCGGAGGAGAAGGTTAGCGTCCCAAGGCTTTGTCGACCACGGCCTTGAACGCCTCGGGGTCGCGTACGGCCAAGTCGGCCAGCATTTTGCGGTTGATGCGGATGTCGGCCTGCTTGAGGGCGTGGATGAAGCGGCTGTAGGTGAGGCCGTGTTGCCGGGCTGCGGCGTTGATGCGCATAATCCACAGCCGGCGCAGGTCCCGCTTGCGGGTGCGGCGGTCCCGGTAGGCATACCACATGCTTTTGAGCCAGGCTTCGTTGGCCCGGCGGAAGACCCGGGAGCGGGGGCCGCGCTGGCCCTTGACCATCTTGAGAATCTTCTTGTGCCGTCGCCGACGGACGATACCGGTTTTGACACGCATGGCTTACCTCCTGCGACTTCTGAGGCCGGTGGGCGGGGCCCACCTGTTGGGTGCGCGCAGAAGCCGCGCGATGATGGGGATTAGTCGCGCTTCCACAGATTGGGGGCCAAGCGGCGCACCCGGCGGATGTAGCCCTTGGCCGTGACTTCGACCATCTCGGGGAACAGGTACTTGCTGCGCTTGGACTTGTTGCGGCGCAAGTGGCTGCGGCTGCCCTTCATGCGCATGAGCTTGCCGCGGCCGGTGACCTTGAAGCGCTTGGCCGTTCCCTTGTGGGTCTTCATCTTGATTTTGGTACGCGGTTTCCGAGGCACGGTTCCCTCTCCTACACGATAAAATGACGCGCAGCGGGCGGCGAACGTGGGCTGCTCGCCGCCGCCAGGGTTGCCGGGTAGGACTAAGGGCCGGTGTTACCGGCCGCGGCCCCGCTGGGGGGCCAAAATCATAATCATGGAGCGCCCTTCCAGCAAGGGCGGTTTCTCCACCGTGGCAACATCGGCCAGTTCCTGAGCGATTTCCTTGAGGTCTTCCAGCACCACTTCGGGGTAGGTAATCTCCCGGCCCCGAAACTGGACCCGGATTTTGACCTTCATGCCCTTTTCCAGCCAGCCGCGGGCCCGCTTGACCTTGATGGCCCGGTCCCGGTCCGCGGTTTTGGGGCGCAGGCGCAGTTCCTTGACCTCGGTCCGGGTACGGCGGCTGCTGCGTTGGCGCTCCCGTTCTTCCCGTTGCCGTTCGTAGATGAATTTGCCAAAATCCAGAATGCGGCACACGGGCGGTTTGGCCGTGGGCGCCACTTCCACCAGGTCCAAATCGGCCTCCTGGGCGCGGCGCAGGGCCTCTTCGCGCGAAACAATGCCGAAGTTTTCGCCGTTGGGCCCGATGAGGCGCACCTGCGGAGCCCGAATGGCCTGATTCACACGATAGTCGCTAACTTTGACGGGGCTAATTGTGCCTCCTTTGCCTTGTCCCTCAGGAAATTGCCGACGCGGCCGTCGGTGCGCCGGTAGCATACCATAATTCGGGCCGGGCGTCAATGAAAAACCTTCGGCTTCGGCGCGCGTTCCATCCTGAACAAGCGCGCAAAAACACCGCACGCGTCCGGTGGGCTGTGTTATAATGCTACGCACTCCAGTCCCCGGTTACGGGCGCGTATGAGGAGGTAGCTATTATGCGTCGCGTCGGCCGACTTCTTTTGTTTTTAGCCGTCTTCATCCTGCTGGCCGTGTTGTGCGTGGTCGGCGGTATGCGTTTTGGGCTCATTCCGGGCCTGGGCGGCGGCGCGGCCCAGCCCGCGCCTGAGGCCCCGGCGGTGCCGACCGCCGAGGTGGTCATTTTGGCCCAGCCGGCCAAGCGGGGGCAGCGCATCACCGAAGCGATGGTGGCCCTGGCCAGCGTTCCCGAGGACATGAAAGTGCCCACCATGCTGACCAACCCCGACGAGGCCATCGGCAAGCTCGCGGCCCGCGATTTGCCCCAGGGCATTTTCCTCACCCAGGGCGATTTGGTGAGCGACGCGGCCGCGCTGTTCGAAGGGAGCGGCTCCATTGCCGCGGCGCAAATCCCGCCGGGGTATGTGGCCATCTCCATCCCCATCTCC
>JALSPJ010000027.1 GCA_026985995.1 Anaerolineales bacterium | reverse complement strand
TGGCCGCGGTGCAACGCGGCGCGCGACACGCCGGCCAGGTTCACCGCCACCCGAGCCGCGGGCGCCACGGCTTCCACCGGCTGATGATGGCTCTGCAGCCCGCGCACCCGGGCCCGCAGCCCCTCGGGCAACACCTGCACCTGCATTCCCACCCGCAGCGAGCCATCGACCAGGGTGCCGGTCACTACGGGGCCAAAACCGCGCGCCTCGAAAGCCCGGTCCACAGCCAGGCGGGGGCGACCCAGGTCGAGCCGTGCGGGGGCCTGCTGCAACACCCGGCCCAAAGCCGCCTTCAGCGCGGCCATGCCGTAACCCGTGCGCGCGGAAACCGCCACCACGGGCGCGCGGGCCAGGGTGGTTCCGGCGAGAAGGGCCCGGGCTTCGGCTTCCCGGCGGGCCAGCCAGGCGGCATCGGGGGCCAGGTCGGCCTTGGTCAGGGCCACCACCCCCGCGCCAATGCCCAGCAGGTCCAAAATGGCCAGGTGCTCCCGGGTTTGGGGCATGACGCCCTCGTCCACCGCGATGACCAACAGCACCGCGTCGACCCACCCCACGCCGGCCAGCATGTTGGCGATGAAATCCCGATGGCCGGGCACATCCACAATACCCACGGGCGTGCCGTCGGGCAGGTTCCAAAAGGCAAACCCCAGGTCGATGCTCATACCCCGGGCCCGTTCTTCGGGCAGGCGGTCGGGGTGGGTGCCGGTGAGGGCCTGTACCAGCACCGATTTGCCGTGGTCCACATGACCGGCGGTGGCCAGCACGCGGCGCCGTTGGGGGGTCATGGGGAACCCTCCGGGGCGGACCGGGGCCCTAAGCGTTGGCGCAAAAACGCCTCGATGCGGGCCGCGGTTTGTTGGGGCGTGAGGCCGTCGGTGAACAACACCAGGTCCGCGTGGGCCCGGGCGTGGGCCAGCCGGCGCTGCTGTTCCGCGAAATCGGCGCGGCTCAGGCGCAGGTTCTTGCGCCGGCGGGCCTCGGCCCACGAGACATCCAGAAAGACCAGCACGCGCGGCGCGGTCAGGCGCTGCCACATGGCCGGCGCGAAGGAATGCTCCTGGGCAATGGCCTTGGCCCGCCAACCGCGCGCGTTGAGCAAGCGGGCAATGGTGGATTTGCCCGCCGCGCAGGGTCCTACCAGGCCCACATCCCAGGCACGCGGCTCGGCTTCGGAAACGCTCATGGACAGGCCCCATTGTAGCACAACGCGCGGGGTATACTTGAGGCCCGACCCGTAACCTTTGCACCGGAAAAGCGTCTTAAAGAACACCGGGGAAAGCTCGATGAACGAACAAACGCTGCTCGCGCCCGCCCGAGAATGGGATATGGAGGCTCTGGCCCAGATTTACGACCAATACAGCCCCGCGCTGTATCGGTATGCCATGCGGCTGCTGGGCGACCAGGACGCGGCTGAGGAATGCGTGGCCGAGACTTTTTCGCGCTTTCTGCACGCCCTGCACAACGGCAAAGGGCCCCGGCAGGCGCTCAAGGCCTACCTGTATCGCATCGCGCACAACTGGATTACCGATTACTACCGCCGCCACCCCCCGGCCGAGGCCATCGACGACCACGAACGCACCTTAGCCGATGGGGAACCGGGGCCTGAGGCCTGGGCCACCCGGCGCTGGACCCAAGAGGCGGTGCGCCAGGCGCTGCATCACCTGACGCCGGACCAGCGTCAGGTCGTCGTGTTGCGTTTTCTGGAAGGCTGGTCCTTAGCCGAAGTAGCCCAGGCGTTGGACAAACCCGTAGGGGCCATCAAGGCCCTGCAACATCGGGCTTTGGCGCGCTTGCGCACCTTATTGGCGCATTTTATGGAGGCCGAACATGTCTAAGGAAGCTCTGGATCCTCGCCTGCGGGCCGTGCTGCAAACCTTAGAGGAAGTGCCCCCGCGCGACCCTCGGCGGGCCGCCCGCGCGCGGGCCATCTTCCTGGCCGAGGCGCAACAGCTGGCCCGCACCGCAAACCGGAAAAAACGCCTTTTTGGCTTTTTGCCCGTATCCTTTTCCCTCCTGCAGCGTCTTAAGGGTCGCACCATGTTCAAAAACCCTTTGCAGGAGGTTACAGCCATGCCCGCAATCGCCATCATCCTCTTAGCCGTTGCGGTTTTCACCGGCGGCACCGCGGCCACGGTCTACGCCGCGGACCAGGCCGTGCCCGGTGAGCCCTTGTATGCCGTGGATGTGGCCGTGGAGCAACTGCGCCTGGCGTTGACCGCGGACCCGGCCACCGAAGCCGAGCTGCACCTGCGCTACGCGCAAGAGCGCCTGGCCGAGATTCAAGTCCTGGCCCAGAGCGGCAATACCGAAGCCATCGCCCAGGCCGCGGAGAACCTGGCCCAGCATCTGGCCGCCGCGCAGCAAGCCGTGAACCAGCTGGGTCAGCCCGAGCTCGCCCTGGAAATGCAGCAAGTGGCGCAGCAGGCCGAGAACACCCTGCAGCAAGTGCCGGTCCCCGTGGCCATCGATGTGCCGGTCGTGGCAGCCACGCCCTCGGCCACGGTGACCGCAGAGCCCTCCCCCGCGCCTTCGGCCACGGTGACGCCTGGGCCTAACATGACCCCGCCGCCCACGGAGGAAACCCCCGGCGCCAAGGTCGAGTTCACCGGCACCGTGGAAAGCATGGACGGCGACACCTGGATCATCGACGGCCAGACCATCATCGTCACCAACGCCGAAATCAAGGGCAACATCCAGGTCGGCGACACCGTCAAGGTCGAAGCCTACCTCCAGGCCGACGGCTCGTTGGCAGCCCTGGAAATCTCCCTCGCCGATGGTTCGCAAGTGGGTGATACCGAGGACCAGGGTGACCAGCAGGACGACGAAGACAGCGACAGCGGCGATGCCGGTTCCCACGACGACGGCGGCAACGACAGCGGCGACGCCGGTTCCCACGATGACGGCAGCAACGACGGCGGCAGCGACAGCGGCGACGCCGGTTCCCACGACGACGGCGGCAACGACAGCGGCAGCGACGACGGTTCCCACGACGACGACTAACCCCCGCTATCGCCCTCCCTCCCCGGTAAGCGGCGGCCCGGCTACATCCAGCCGGGCCGTCGTTTTGCGTCATCCTTCCGCGTCCGCCAGGGGCGGGAGCGGTGCGGTGGGCGGTGGAGATTCGTCCAGATAGCGCGGCAGCCATACGGTGAAGGTACTGCCTTGCCCGGGCTCGCTTTCGACTTCCACCCAGCCGCCCAGGCGTTGGGCAAAGGTGCGCACCAGATACAGCCCCAGCCCCGTACCACCGGCGGCCTGCCCTTCCACCTGCTCAAAGGGCTCAAAAATGCGCTCCCATTCCTCCGGGGGGATGCCCACGCCGGTGTCGCGCACCTGCAGGCGCACCCAGGGCTGCCCCTCCCGCTCCACCGCGGCGATGTCTACCTGCACCTCGCCGGCCTCGGTGAATTTGACCGCGTTGCTCAGCAAGTTGAGCACAATGCGGCGTAATTTCTCCGGGTCGGTCACCATGTCCAGGTCCACGGGAGCAATGCGCACGGACAGGCGATTGCGCCGGCGCTGGAGCAAGGGCCGCACCACCGTGGTGGCAGAGGCCACGATTTCGGACAACACCACAGGTTCGGCCCGAATGTATTCCTCTTTGAGGCGGCTGCGCTGGAAGTCCAGCATTTGGTTGACCAGGTCCAGCAATTCCCGGGCCGCCTGCTCAATGGCCACCAGGTCGGGCATCTCGGCCCAGTCGGGATGCTCCAGCCGCAAGACATCCACATACCCGATAATGGCCTGCAAAGGCGTGCGCATTTCGTGGCTGAGGTTGGCGAAGAAGCGCTCTTGGCGCCGACGCAAGTGCTCGGCGCGCTCTTTGGCTTCCAGCAGGGCCTGACCCAGGCGGAATTGCTCTTCGTACAGGGCCGCGTTGTGCAGCGCCAGCGCGATGAGCTCCGCGGCACCGCTCACCAGGCGTTCATGCTCCGCGGTAAAGTGTCCAACCTGATGATGGGTGAGGGTGAGCACGCCCAGGGGACGCTCCTGATAAAAGAGGGGAACCACCAGCGCGGCCCGCATTGGATCGCCCCCCGGCGAGGGAAGCCAGCGGTCGGTGGCATGCACATCGTCCAGGCGCAAAACCCGCCTTTCCTGCAAGGCCCAGCCCGAGGCGCCGTGTTGCAAAACCTGGCGGGCGAAGTCCAAATGCTCATCCTGGCGACCGTCCAGGGTGTACAGCACCTGCGGCTCACCTTCTTCGTCGAGCACCACCAAAGTGCCGTCCTCGGCCGCGGCCAGTTCCACCGACACCCGCAGCGCGTGCAAAATGGCCTGTTCCAGGGTGGCCGCCGCGCTCAGCATGACACGACTGACTTCCACCAGCCGCTCGAAGTAAGTGCGCTCCTGGGCCAGGGCCCCCTTCAGCCGCTCCTCTTCGGTAATATCGCGCAACACCGACACCAAACGCACCGGCGGCGCCTCGAAAGGCGTGTGGATGCGTACCGTACTGACCGCGAACAGCCGGTCGTGGGGCCAACGAGGGTGGGCCAGACGCAAACGCCCTTGCCATACCGGCGTCTGGCGAAGGGCCTGCGCCAGCTCCTCCGACGGGGGTTCCAGCAAAACAAGGCCTGTTTCGGTAAGCAAGCGCCCGACCATATCTTCGTAGTTAATGCCCAAAATCTCCTCGGCCGCCGGGTTGCAATCCAGCACCCGACCGCGGATGTCCTGGATGAGGACGGGCTCCTGCATACTTTGATAGACCTGCTGCATTTGCAGCAACCGGGCGCGGTCGGCGTGATGACGCAGCAAATGGGTCACGATTTGGGCTGCGGTGTGCAGGGCATAACGCACCTCGGTCGAGGGTACATCGCCGGTGGGGTAAGCCAGCAACAACGCGCCCCACACCCGCTTGTCCAAACTCAGGGGCCACACCAGGGTTTGGGTGTGGTCTTCGTGCAATTGCCCGCCAGCCTCGCGAAACACGGCCCAGAAATACTTTTCGCTCCACGCCACATCCGGCGGATAGAAAAGGCGCTCAGGGGGTGGGTTCAAGTCGCCGCTCCAGGCTATGCGCTGCCAGCCCGTCGCCGAAGGGGAGCCGGCTTGCGCTGCGGCCACATACAGCGCGGCCTGCCGCGGGCGATAGGGGCCCAGGGGCTGCATCAAAGTGGCCAAAATCTGCTGGGCCAGTTGATCCAGCGGAATATCTTCCAGCAAAAAGGCGAACAGCTCCCGCAGCAGGTTTTGAATCTGCAGCCGAAGGTGCAGGGTGCGCTGCAAATTCCGTTCCTCTGTGAGGTCGTCG
>JALSPJ010000026.1 GCA_026985995.1 Anaerolineales bacterium | reverse complement strand
GGGCGTCGTGGCGGGCGTCGTGGCAGGCGGCGTGGCGCTCGTCGTGGCGGGCGGCGTGGAGGAAGCTATCGAAAACCTGCGCCCCGCCCGCTGGGCCCTGGTTTTGCTGGTCCTCAGCCATGCCTTCCTCATCTGGTTCAGTCTGCTGGGCGGCGCCCAGGTGCTGCCCGGATAAGCCTCTCCAAAATCACAGGGACGGAGGACCATGACAGAGCCGCGTTTGCCATTTTCGCCTTTTATAACGGGCCGTGTCGTACAGCCCGAAGAATTCGTCAACCGCAAGCAGGAGGTCCGCCAGAGCCTCAGCCTCCTCGCTACCGGCCAGTCGGTGGCCTTCACCGGAGGCCCACGCATTGGCAAGACCTCCCTGCTCCTCTATCTGCTTCATAATCCTCAGCTCCAGGGAACCCTTGCTTCGCAGACAGGCCGGCGTCTGGTGCTGAATTACATGGATTCCCAGACCTGGCCCTCGGACTTCACCCAGGCGCATTTCTGGGAGCGAGCCCTGCAGCCTCTGCTGGAAGCAGGACTGGAAGAAGGTCTGCGCGAGACTTACGAGCGCAGCCGGGCCGAAGACTTTTCCACCTTCACCCTGGAGCGGCTCCTGGCCCGGATACAGAGCCGGAAGTGGCAGCTGGTGCTGTTCCTGGATGAATTCGACACTATCCTGGAACTCCCCATGCTGCGCAAAACCGAATTCTACGGAGGCCTGCGCTCCCTGGCCTCCCGGTACGGTACGGCGCTCACCCTGGTCATTGCCTCCCGCCAGCCCCTAAGCGAGCTCCACGAGCGCACCCAGGAATACACCCGCACCGGCTCGCCCTTTTTCAACTTCGTGAAGGAGCTTCCCCTCAAACCCTTTGAGAGGAAGGACGCCCTGGCCCTGCTGGAGCGGGTCGGCGACCGGTTCACCCGCGAGGAACAGGACTGGTTGCTGAACCTGACAGGTGGTTTCCCCTACCTGCTCCAGATTGCAGGCGATGCCCTGTGGCACGCCTATGAAGAGGGCCAGAACGCCGAGGAGCGCCAGAGGACCACCTATCAAACCCTTTTCCGGGTCGTGGATGCCGGGATGCGGGATATCTGGCACCACTGGACGCCGGACATGCGCCAGGCCTTTGCCATTGTGGCCCTGGATATACTGGAGGGCCGGCTGGGACCCAGGGCCTTTGACATGGGACCATTGCACAAAACGCTAAAGAACCTGAATCGAGCCCTGCTCCTGCTGGAGGAGCAGGGCTATCTCCGCAGGGCCGGGACCGCGAGTGGATACACCTTTACTGCGTGGATTATGCTCGGATGGGTGGTCGAAGATCTGTTGCGTCTTCTCAGGTCGGAGGAGGACCTCGCATCGACTCTGGCCCGCGAGGAATGGTTGGGCCCCCTGAAGCGAGGGGAAAAAGAGGCTCTGGAAAAGGCCATTCGAGGTCTGGGGAAGCTTGTTAAAGGCGCCCAAGAGATGGTTGGCGCTATAAAGTTGCCTTTTGCCTAAAGCCCGAATCTTAAGAAAATTTCGATTGATTTTTCCCTGAGCGCACCGCTTCGTGGCGTGGCCGGCGTTTCCGGCGTGTATTTCATTCCAACCTCTCCCCCCACCAGGTGAGGATTGTCCCTTGGCAAAAAGCCAGGCCAGGGGTATGCTGAAAGGTAGCATTTGAGTATGCCCATAACCGCACGAGGAGGTCACCTTATGGCCGAATTCCGCATCGAAAAAGACTCCCTGGGTGAGGTGCGCGTGCCCGCGGACGCGTATTGGGGCGCGCAAACCCAACGGGCCATCGAAAACTTCCCCATCAGCGGCATCCGCTTTCCCCGAGTGTTCATCCAGGCGCTGGGGCTCATCAAATACGCCGCGGCCAAGGTCAACCGGGACCTGGGCCTGCTGGACGACGAGCGCGCCCAGGTCATCATGCGCGCCGCGGAAGAAGTCGCCGCCGGTAAGTGGGACGCCCACTTCCCCCTGGATATTTTCCAAACCGGCTCGGGCACCAGCACCAACATGAACGCCAACGAAGTCATCGCCAACCGGGCCAACGAGCTGCTGGGCCAGCCCTTGGGCACCAAGCACCCGGTGCACCCCAACGACCATGTCAACATGGGTCAATCGTCCAACGATGTCATCCCCACGGCCATTCATGTGGCCGCGTATCTGGAAGTGGACCGGGAGCTGTTGCCCGCGTTGGAGCACTTGCAGGATGTGCTGCGGGCCCGGGCCGAGGACTGGGACCACCTGGTCAAGACGGGCCGCACGCACCTGATGGACGCCATGCCCATTCGCCTGGGCCAGGAATTTTCGGGTTGGGCGCGGCAAATTGAGCTGGGCATCGAGCGGGTGCGGGCCGCCCTCCCCCGGCTGGCCGAGCTGGCCATCGGCGGCACCGCGGTGGGCACGGGCATCAACACCCACCCCGAATTCGGGCGGCGCATGGCCGAAGAGCTTTCCCGCCTGACCGGCCTGCCGCTGAAGGAAGCCGAGAACCACTTCGAGGCCCAGTCGGCGCAAGATGCCGCGGTGGAACTGAGCGGCGCGCTCAAAACCGTGGCCGCCAGTATGATGAAGATGGCCAACGACCTGCGCTGGATGAACAGCGGCCCCATCGCCGGGCTGAGCGAAATCCGCCTCAAGGCCCTGCAGCCCGGCTCGTCCATCATGCCCGGCAAGGTCAACCCCGTCATCTCCGAAGCCGTGCGCATGGTGGCCGCCCAGGTCTTCGGCAACGACGCGGCCATCACCTGGGGCGGCGCGCTGGGCGACTTCCAGCTCAATGTGATGCTGCCCGTCATCGCCCACAACCTGCTGCAAAGCATCACCATCCTGGCCAACGCGGCCCGGGTCTTCGCCGACAAAGCCCTCACCGATTTCACCGTCAACGAAGCCCGCATCGCCGAACTGGTGGGCCGCAATCCCATCCTGGGCACCGCGCTCAACCCCATCATCGGCTACGACAAAGCCGCGGAAGTGGTCAAGAAGGCCCTCAAAGAAGGCCGCACGGTGAAAGAAGTGGTGGTGGAAATGGGCCTGCTCAGCCCCGAAGAAGCCGAGCGGGTGCTCGACCCGCGGCATCTGACCGAGCCGGGCTTGCGCAAGAAATAATCGCGCGTCCGAACCCTTCCGGGCAGCCCTCCTCATCCGCGTGGGGCGCGGTCCTTTGGGGCCGCGCCCTGCCGCGTTGGCCGGGCCTTGGGCGCGTTTGGGTTCCCCCGGGCTTTTGGGGAACCGAACGCGCGCCGCACGCGTGGGTTTTACGGCGGGGTTCGGTGGTACACTTAGGCCCATGAAGCAGCCCCATCCTGCTTTGTCGCGCGTCCAGGCCCTGACCCTGGCCTTCGTAGCCGGGTGGGTCACGCTGGTGGTGGAACTCACCGCGGGCCGGCTTTTGGGCCAGCATTTTGGCACCACCAACATCGTGTGGGCCACGGTCATCGGCCTGATTTTGCTCTACCTCTCCGCGGGCTACGCCTGGGGCGGCCGCTGGGCCGACGCGCACCCGCGTCCCGAAAGGCTGGGCCGGGCCCTGTATGTGGCCGGGGGCAGCCTGCTGCTGGTTCCCCTGGTGGCCCGCCCCTTGCTGCGCGGGGCCGACGCCGCGTTTGGCAACTGGCAATTGGGCGTGCTGGCTGCGGCCTTCGCGGCCGTGCTGGCCCTGTTCGCGGTGCCCGTTACCCTGCTGGGCATGACCGCGCCCTTTCTCATTCGCCTCACCCTGACCCAGGCCCACCAGGCCGGGCAGGTGAGCGGCCGCTTGTACGCGGCCTCGACCTGGGGCTCGGTGTTGGGTTCCTTCAGCGCGGTGCTGCTGCTCATCCCCTGGCTGGGCACGGCCCGCACTTTCGTCCTGGCCGGACTGACGGCGGCCGCTTTGGGATGGCTGCTGCTGCCCCGGGGCCGGGAACGGGGCTGGGTGGCCGTAGGTGTGGCGTTGCTCGCCGCTGCGGTGCTCTATTGGCTGAACCGCGGGCCCATCAAACCCACCCCCGGCCTGCGCTACGAAACCGAATCGGCCTACAACTACATTCAGGTGGTGGAAACGCCCGACGGCTGGCGCTGGCTGCTGCTCAACGAAGGCCAGGGCGTGCAGTCGGTGTATCACCCGCGGCAGCTGGCCATGGGCAGCACCTGGGTGCACTTTCATGCCGCGCCGTTCATGCGGCCCAACATCCGACCGCGGCATGTGCAGCGCATCGCCATCGTGGGCCTGGCCGGGGGCACCGCGGCCCGCCAGGCCGCGGCTTTCTTCCCCGGGGCGCGCATCGACGGCTGGGAACTGGACCCCGCGGTGCTGGAAGTGGGCCGCCGCTTCTTCGGCCTGGGCGACATCCCCGGGCTCACCGCCTACGCCGGCGATGGCCGACGGGGGTTGCGCCACAGCCCGGGCGCCTACGACCTCATCATCCTCGACGCGTACCGCCCGCCCTACATCCCGCCGCATTTGAGCACGGTGGAATTCTTCGCCCTGGTGCGCGACCGCCTGTCGCCCATGGGCGCGGTGGCCCTCAATGTGGGCCGCACCCCCGACGACCGCCGCCTGGTCGACGCGTTCGCGGCCACCCTGGACCAGGTCTTCGGCACGGTGTATGCCATGGATGTGCCCCAGGGGTGGAACACTTTGCTCTACGCCACGCCGGACATTTTGGACGACCCCCAGGCCACGCTGCGCGCCAACGCCCGCGCGCTGGCCCAGGAAAACGCCCACCCCTGGCTGGTGCGCGCGGTGCTCGACGCGGCCCAACACCGGGCCCCCGATTTCGGCCCCGGGCCCGTGTTCACCGACGACCGCGCGCCCGTGGACGCGCTCACCGACGCCATCGCGCTGCGCTACTTCCTGGCCCCCCGGCCGGTTCCCCCAGGAGGAAGCCCATGAACCCCCGCCCCTGGTGGTTTTGGCTCACCGCGCTTTTGGTGCCCGTGGCCCTGGTGGTGGCCGCGGTACGGCTGCTGCTCACGCCCCTATTCATCCAGGTGGAATATCGCCTGCCCTACTTCCCGCCGGACCCCTACGGCTTTACCACGGCCCAGCGGCTGCACTGGGCCGACCAGGCCCGGCGCTATCTGCTGGGTTCCCAGGGGGAAGACTGGCCGGCCGGGCTGCGCTTCGCCGATGGCTCGCGGGTGTTCAACGCCCGGGAGGTGAGGCACCTGGCCGATGTGAAGGCCGTGGTGCGGGGCACGCTGCGGGTGGGGTTGGCGGCTGCGGCCGGGTTGCTGGGGCTGGCCTTTTGGACCCGCCGGCAGGGCCCCCGGGCCTGGGGAACCTTTCGCCAGGCCCTGGCCTGGGGC
>JALSPJ010000025.1 GCA_026985995.1 Anaerolineales bacterium | reverse complement strand
GGGACCGCACCCCATGGACACCGGAGAAAGCCATGGCCAAAACCTGATTTTTACCCCCTCTACCCTTGACAATTACAGAGTAGCCTCACCGCTCCCTGCTGCCTGCTGCCTGCTGTCGTTCATCCGCGGTATCGTCCCCCGGCGCGCCGTCGTGCGGTCCTACCGCGCGTCTCATTCGTCCTCGGCCTGCCAGCCCAGCAGGGCCAGCCAGGCTTCGGGGGGCAACTCGGGCAGGGGCTCGGGGCGCACCCGGTAGGCTTGCTGCCGCGCAGCGCGCTCCCGCAGCGCGCGCCATAGCACGCGGCGCTCCGCGGGGTCGGCCCGCAGGTCCGTGAGACGCTGGGCCTGCAGCAAGCGCGCGCCGGTGGTGTAAAAGAAGGTCACCCGGCGCCACTTCGTGGCCAGAATGGGCCGGGGTAGGCGCACCAGGGGGCCGAGTTGCAGCTTGAAATACTCTTCCTGGGCCCGGGGGTGGTCGGGTTCGTCGCGCAAGAGGTCGATGCGGCGCACCAGCTCGTGGCCCTGCACCTGGGCGACGAATTCGATGCGCCAGCGGTGCTCGGGGCCGAAAGCCGCGGGCTGGTAGAAGGCCAGCCAATCCACGGCCACGATTTTGGGCGCGGTGGCCAGGGGGATGCGATACCAGCCTAAAGTGCGGGCGATGTGCAGGTCCCGGGGCCGGGGCACGATGGCCACCAGCACCAGGTCCTCCGGCTGGGGCAGGGGGCCGTCCATGGGCCGCTCCTTAGCCAAACAGCGCCTGGATGTCCTCGGGGGTGAGTTCCTTGAAGAAACGACCTTCTGCAGTCACCAGTTGTTCCACCAGCGCACGTTTGCGTTCCTGCAGCTGCAAGATTTTCTCTTCGATGCTGTCGCGGGTGATGAGTTTGTAGATGAAGACGGGCTTGTCTTGCCCAATGCGGTGGGCCCGGTCCGTGGCCTGCTGTTCCACCGCGGGGTTCCACCAGGGGTCAATGTGGATGACATAATCGGCCGCGGTGAGGTTGAGGCCCACGCCCCCGGCTTTGAGGCTGATGAGGAAGAAAGGCACCCGCGGGTCGTTTTGGAAGCGGTCGACCTGGGCCTGGCGGTCCCGGGTGCTGCCATCCAGATAGGCATAGGGCACGCCGCGGGCGTCCAATTCCCGGCGCACCATACGCAGCACTTCCACGAATTGGGAGAAGACCAGGGCTTTGTGGCCTTCTTCGCGCAGGGTCTCCAGGGTGGTCAGCAGCACTTCCATCTTGCCCGCCAGGCCGCGGAATTCGGGGTCCACCAAGCGGGGGTGGATGCTGGCCTGACGCAGGCGCAGCAGGCCTTCGAGGATTTTCATGCGGCTTTTGTGCAGGCCTTCGGTTTCCAACAAATTGAGCAGCAGTTGGCGGTAGTAGTCGCGCAATTGGTGGTAGAAGCGGCGTTGTTCTGGCTCCATGGGGCAATAGAGCATACGCTCCACCCGCGGGGGCAGCTCAGGCGCGACCTGGGCCTTGGTGCGGCGCAGAATGAAGGGATAGACCAGACGGCGCAGCTGCTGTATGGCTTCAGGGTTCCGGTGTTGCTCGATGGGCTTGAGGAAAGCGTCCTTGAAGCGCTCCAGGCTGCCCAGCAGGCCGGGCATGACGAAGGCGAATTGGGCCCACAGTTCCAGGGTGTTGTTTTCCACGGGCGTGCCGGTCATGGCCAGGCGGTGCTCGCTGCGCAGGCTACGAGCCGCCCTCGCGGTTTGCGCGGCCGGATTCTTGATGGCCTGGGATTCGTCCAGGATGGCGTAATGGAAGCGATAGCCTTGCAGCTTTTGGATGTCGCGCCGCATGGTGCCGTAGGTAGTGAGCACCAGGTCGTATTGGTCGAACGCTTCGACCGGGGGGCGCTGGGGGCCGAAGTACGCCAGCACTTTGAGGGTGGGGGTGAATTTTTCCACTTCCCGCTGCCAGTTGGCCAGCAGCGAGCGGGGCACGACGATGAGGTCCGCGGCCTGGGGGTGCCCCTGTTCCCGCAGCGAGAGCAGGAAGGCCAGCACTTGCACGGTTTTGCCCAGGCCCATATCGTCGGCCAGAATGCCGCCAAAGCCGTAGTCGTGCAAAAAGTGCAGCCACTGGTAGCCGGCGCGCTGGTAGGGCCGCAGTTCCCCGCGCAGGCCCTGGGGCAGGGGGTGTTCGGTCAGGCCCCGGAAATTTTTGAGCCGGGCCAGGCGGGCGCGAAAGTCCTTGTCGGCTTCCACCTGGGCGGCTTCCGCGGTCAGCGCTTCCAGCAGCCCGGCGTGGAATGCGGCGAAGCGCAGGGTGTCGTGGGCGTCGTCGGTCTTTATGGCCAGGCCCAGCAAGCGTTGGTAGCGCTGCAGCCATTCGTCGGGCAGGCGGCCGATGGAACCGTCGGCCAGTTTGACATAGCGGCGTTTGCGGCGCAGGGCGCGCTTGATTTCGGCCAGGGGCACGGTTTGGTCGCCGAATTGCACCAGGGCCTGCACATCGAACCAGTCGATGCCCGACGAAATGCGCACCGACAGCCGCGGGGTCTCCCGGCGCACCCGCAGTTTGGTCAGCTTTTCTTCGCCAAAGATTTCCACGCCGGCTTCGGCCAGGGCCGGTACTTTGTCGAGAAGGAAGTCCACGGGCGAGACCCGGGCCCGCAGCTGCAGGCGTTCGGGATGCTCACTGGAGCCGCGTTTGAGGCCGAATTTGGCGCTGGCGATTTGCTTGTGCCAGGCGACCTCCGCGTCCGCATCCCGCTGGATGGTGATGAACTCCCAGGGGTCGGTGGGGCTGGTGCGCGTGGTGAAGGGCGGCGGCGCGGGCTGGTAGGGCACCTCCACATCGTCGCCGTAGGCGAAGCGCAGCTCCGCGACCAGGGTGTCGTCGTCTTCCTGCAAATAGAGCCGCGGCCGCGGGGCCTGGCCCTGCACCTGGCGATAGCGTATCACATTGCCCTGCAGGGGGCGGCTCCATGTGCGCATCATGGTGGGCAGGTAGTGCTCGCGGAAGGTCGCTTCTTCGTCCGCGGGAATACGCACGGGCGAGGCGAAGGCCCCCAGCCAGCGGGCATCGTTCAGGGCCAGGGGCGCAACCAGCTGGCCGTTGAGCAGGGCCCACACGGGGGTGCTCGTGAGGGCCTGGGCCTTTTGGATGACCAGGGGGCCCTCTTCCCCGGGCACGGTTAGCTGGAGCACCAGCTCGTTCCCCTGGCGTTGCAACACCAGCTCGGGTTGCAGCACGGTTTCGGTGATGGTGAGGGGAATGTGCGGAAAAGGGTGTTCCACGGTGCGGCTCAGAAAGAGAGGCGCCTGCCAGCGGGCCAGGGCCTCCAGGGCTGCGACCATTGTGCTGTTGGGAATCTGGTTCGCGTAGCCAAAATAATCATCCGGGGTCAACAAGCGGCTCAGGGGCTCGGCTGCGGGGGGCAAATTGACGATGCGCACCGGGGTTCCACCGCCAGGCGCCCTGACGCGCCCCAACGCGGCCAACACGACGCGCTGTTCGATGACCCAGGCGCGCCAGGCGGCCGGCGTTTGGGGCCAGGCTGCAGGGTTTTCGTCGGGCGCGGGCAAGTCCAATTTCTGTTGCACTTCTTTGAGCGGCACCCAGAAGGGCAGCAGGGTGGTGTAAGAAGTGTCGGTCATAAAGGGGGTGGGGAACAGGATAAAGAGGAGCAGGTAAGCTCGCGATTGTGGCGCGCGCCGCGGGGTCCAGTTGTCCAGGGTTTTGAGGCGGTGCTGCCACGCCTGTTCCTGTTGCAGATGATGGAGCAGAGTCAGCGCCGCGGCTACGCAGTGTTTACAAAGCAGGCCATGGCTGCCCACGGGACATGTGCACCGGTACAGCAGGCCGTCGGGCATGGCCCGCAGGTTGATTTCGTAGATGCGTCCCTGGAAGCCCCGCGCCTGAAAGGCGGCCTCATCTTCGGAGAAGTACACCAGGGACACGCGTCCCTGGCGCGCGTAGTCCACACCCCGTTGCCAGGAGCGCGGGTCGGTCCAATTCCGCAAAGCCTTGGGAGACAGGGTTTCGAGATTCCAGGTCATTGTGCCGTTTTGGCAGGCGTTGGGGCAACCACGGGCCAGCCTCGCTGTTGGGCCACGGCTTGCAGTTGGGGGTCGGGGGCAATCACCGCGGGTCGGCCCACAAGTTCCAGCAAGGGCAAATCGGAGATGGCGTCCGCGTAGGCGTGGGCGGTCGTCCAGTCCACTTGCCAGCCCTGGGCGCGCACATAGGCCCGGGCCCGCTGGGCCTTGGCCGGGCCAATGCACACGGGGGGCACATGGCGGCCGGTGTAGACGCGGCCGCGTTGCTCCATGCGGGTGCCCACGATGTGCCCGGTGCCTAAGGCCCGGCCGATGACCTGCAGCAGGGGCTCGGGCGCGGCCGAGACCAGCACCACCCGGTGGCCCTGTGCCAGATGCTCCCGCAGCCGGGCCAGGCCCTCGGGCCGCCAGTGCTGCTGCAGAAAATCCAGGGCCGCGGCGAGCACGGGCGCGAGTTGGGCCGCGGTGAGGCCCCGAAAGTACCAGGCCAGGTCCCCGGCCCAGCGCCGGCGGAAGGTCTCTTGCGAGAGCAGGCCCAGTTTGTGCAGCATGTAGAGGGGGTAGTGCAGGGCCAAAAAAGCCCGATGCGTGCCGCGCTTGAGACCCTGGCGGGCAAAACCCACCATGAGGGCTTTCCAGGTGTGCTGGGTGGTCAGGGTGCCGTCGACATCGAAAAGGGCTAAGGTCATGGGGAAAGCCTCCGGTGGGGCCGGGGGAAGGTCGCCGCGGCGCGCGGCCGGTCGCGGCGGAGCCGGTTCCCCCTGACCCCCTTAGCCTTGCCGCACCAGGGCGTTGAATTCTTCGATGAGCGCGTCGATTTGGGGCAGCAGCTCCTGGATGCGTTTCCAGTAAGTCTTATCGTACCATTGGGCGCGCAGTTCGTCCGCGTCTTTACCCTGCTGCTCGACCCAGGTGAAGTATTTGAGGTTGTGGATGCGCCGGCGGTCCGTGTAGCGCAGCTCCAGCAGGTGGTCGACATCCGCGGCCTGCAGGTAACGGCCGAAGTCCCGGGCGGCGTCGGTTTCGGTGTAGGTGCCGTAGGCGGCGTGCATTTCCCGCAGCCGGCTTTGGTAGAGTTCCATGGAATCGGTGAGCACGGTGATGACCACATCGTTGGGGCCCAGCTCGTAGTATTTGGCGAATTTGATGCTCATGACCAGGTTGGCGATGCCCGAGAAGCCCAGCAGGTCCAGGTTTTGCACCAGGTCTTCGGGCACGCCCTGGCGGGCCAGGTAAGCGCGGCCGGCGGGCTCGTTGAAAAGGCGGGCCAGGCT
>JALSPJ010000024.1 GCA_026985995.1 Anaerolineales bacterium | reverse complement strand
GTCCCGCGTCCACCAGCTTGCGCAGCAGGGCCGCGGGGCGATATTTGTCCTCGCCCAGGTCCCGGTGCAGCACTTCCAGAATGAAAAGCACCACATCCAGGCCGATGAGGTCCGCCAGGTACAGGGGGCCCATGGGGTGGTTCATACCCAGCTTCATCACCGTGTCGATGGCCTGTACCGAAGCCACGCCTTCTTGCAGGGCGAAAATGGCCTCGTTAATCATGGGCATGAGCACCCGGTTGGAGACGAAGCCCGGCGAGTCGTTGACTTCCACCGGCACCTTGCCTAAGGCCTCGGCCAGGGCAATGACCAGCCGGGTGGTGGCGTCGGAAGTGACCAGACCCCGCACCACTTCCACCAGGCTCATCAGGGGCACGGGGTTGAAGAAGTGCATACCGATGACCTGCTCGGGCCGCTGGGTGGCCGCAGCAATGCGGGTGATGGGGATGGACGAAGTGTTGGAGGCCAGAATCACCTCGGGCCGGACGATTTGGTCCAGACGGCGGAAAATATCCAGCTTGATGTCGGGGTTCTCGGTGGCGGCCTCGATGACGAAATCGGCCTGGGCCGCGTCGTCTAAGCTTTGGGTGGTGCGGATGTTCAGCACGGCCTGGCGCTGTTCCTCGGTGATGCGGCCCTTGCTGAGCAGCTTGGCCGTGGATTGGTCCATCACGGCCTGGGCCCGGGCCAGCTGCTGCGGGTCGATGTCCATGAGGGTGACCTGATAGCCCGCGGTGGCGGCCACCTGGGCGATGCCGCTGCCCATGGTGCCCGCGCCAACGACGAAGATATGGCGAATGTCTTCCATCTTCATGGCGAAGGTCCTCCTGCCAGGGAATGAAGGGCGAAAGGGGGTCTACGCGTTTTTGCTTCTACCATAGAAATGCCCGCGCGGCAAGATGAAGAGGGTCAGCAGGGCCATGGCCTGCCTCCCGAGGGCCCCAAAACGCTGCCCCGGCTCGCATGATTTTCCTCACCCCTTGCGGTCTACGGTATAATGAACTTGCCGCCCGCGCCGGGTCGGCCATCTTTCGGCAACCCAACGGACGAAAAGCATGGGCAAGCGTTATTACATTTGGACCGCCGGCTGCCAGATGAACACCGCGGATTCCCAGCGGGTGGGCGCCGCGCTGGAAAAACTGGGCTATCACTGGACCGAGCGACCCGAAGAGGCCGATGTCATCGTGCTCAACACCTGCGTGGTGCGCCAGAGCGCGGAAAACAAGGCCTATGGCCGGCTGATGTCCCTCAAGCCCCTCAAGGAGCGCCGGCCCGAGGTGGTCATCAACCTCATGGGCTGCCTGGTGGGCGTGCGGGGGCATGAACGGCTCAAGGCCCGTTTCCCCTTCGTGGATGTGTTTTCGCCGCCCTCGGACCCCGGGCCCCTCATCGCGCACCTCACCCAGGGGGAAGCCAAGGCCCTCGACCAGGCCGAGACCCAGCGCCGTTTCGCGCTCATGGACGGCGAAGTGCTGCTGCCCCGCCACCTGCAGGGCCGCCTGGTGAGCGCGTTCATCCCCGTGGTGTACGGCTGCTCCCACGCCTGCACCTTCTGCATCATCCCCTATCGCCGGGGGGTGGAACGCAGCCGCCCCGTGGGTACCATCGTGGCCGAGGCCCGCTCTCTGGTCGCCCAGGGGGTGAAGGAAATCACCCTGTTGGGCCAGATTGTGGACCGCTACGGCAAGGATATTCCCGACGGGCCCAACCTGGCGCAATTGCTGCGCATTTTGCACGACATCGAAGGCCTGGAGCGCATCCGCTTCTTGACTTCCCACCCCAATTGGATGACCGACGAATTGCTGCGCACCGTGGCCGAACTGCCCAAGGTGATGCCCCACATCGAAGTGCCCGTGCAGGCCGGCGACGACGAAGTGCTGCGCCGCATGAAGCGCGGTTACACCGCGGACGACTACCGCCGGCTCATCGCCCGCATTCGGGAAATCATCCCCGAGGTGGCCATTGCCACCGATGTCATCGTCGGCTTCCCCGGCGAAACCGAGGCCCAATTCCGGCGTACCTACGACCTGTTGGCCGAGCTGCGGCTGGATGTGGTGCACTTAGCGCGCTATTCCGAGCGACCCGGCACCGTGGCGGCCCGGCGTTTGCCCGACGATGTGCCCGAGGAAGAGAAATGGCGGCGCTTCCGCCTCATCGAAGAGCTGCAGGAAGGCATCGCCCGAGAAATCAACCAGCGCTATGTGGGCCGCACCGTGGAAGTGCTGTTCGAGGAAAAAGTGCGCGGGCGCTGGAAGGGTCGCACGCCGCAAAACAAGCTGGTCTTCGTGGAAAGCGAGCAGGACCTGCGGGGCCACATTCTGCCGGTGACCATCACCTGGGCCGGGCCGTGGTCCATGGTCGGGCGGCTGCCCCATCCCCAGGCCCAAAGCCTGAACCTACCCGTGGCTGCCGCGCCCCAGGCCACACCCTCGCTCCACTGACAACCCCGCCCGGGCGCGCACGGCCCGGGCGTTTGCTTTCAATGCGACGCCAGCACGCCTTGCAGCAAGCCCTCGAAGGCCTGGCGGGCCTGGGCCTCCGCGCGGCGCTGCCAGGCTTCCTCTTGGGGCCAGAACAGGGCCTGGAACTCCTGGCGCACCCAGCGGGCCATGGACGGATGGCTCGCGCCGTGATGGTGCAGCTGATTTTCCAGCACCACGGCGCGCAGGCTGCGCAGCTGGGCCCGGGTGCTGTGGCCTAAAGTGCCGAACTCAAAGGCCAGGCTCACCACCTGGCGGCCCTGGGCCCGCCCCCGGCGCATCAGGTCGTCGGCCATGCTGCCTTGCACCGGATACACCTCCGCACCGGCCACCCGCACCACCGGGCGATAGTGCAGCCGTTGTTCCCAGGCGGCCTCGCTTTCGGGTTCGTCGGCCGGCAAAATCAGGCTGAGCACCCCCGCGGGGCCATAGCCTGTGTGCATGTCCACATGCACCACCCGGGGGTACTGGGCCAGCACTGCATCCCAAAAGGCCCGCATGGCCCGGGTTTCGGGTTGCCACGCCTGGCCGGTGAAGAAGACGCCCCGGGGGTAGGCCGACTGTCCCTGCAGCGACGCGGCCCGCAGCGCCGCCACCCCGCCCGCGCGGCGCAGGGCCGCCAGCCCCCGCCACCAAAAGCGCCAGCGGTCGCCGGGCCGCACCGGGCGTTGGGGGTTCAAAAAGTCGTGCAGCGCGGCGTAGGCCGGGTTTTCCACCCGGGGGAAGGCCCCCGCGTCGGTGGGCGGCATGAAATTGCGGTTCAGGTCCACATTGGCCGCGTTCACCCGGCGGAAATGGTCCATGCCCCAGGCGTTGATGACCGGCACCAGGAACAGCCCCGTGGTGCGCGGGTCCAGCCGGGAAGCGAAGGCCTGCAAGAACAGGTCCAGCATGGCCGCGCCCACAGGCCCCTCCGCGCCGTGCAGGCCGGCGGTGAGCACAACGGCCTGCTGCCGCGTCTCGGTGGCCGGCGCGGCCAGCCATTCCAGCGTGCCCTCGCCTCCGGCGGGCAAGGGGCGGCGTTCCCAGGTCCCGGTCGGCCAGGCTGCGCGCAGCGCTTCCCAGCGGGCCTGGATTTGGGCCCGGGCCTGGGCCGCATTCCGAGGAAAATGTAACGGCATAGCCCTCCCTCCGTTGGGGTGTGGTGCGCCCCGGTTGCGTCTCCGGGGCCTATGTGCGGAACTTGTGCCAGTAGCGCAGCACCCCCGCGGCCGACATCCAGGTGGGGTTGGCGGCCTCGTAGGCCTGATGCAGGGCCTGGTCCACCCCGTCCCGCTGGTTCCACCCGGCCACCCATTGGTCCAAAAGGCGGCGCATGGTCGGCTCGTCGGGTTCCTGGGGCATCACCCGGGTCAGTAGGGCCTCGATGTCGTCCAGCAGCGCCTCCAGGCGGTTCCAGTGCCAGGCCACATCGTCGAAGGGACCGAAGTGCGTGGGCACCACCCAGCGGGCCGGCAGCGCGCGCAGCCGCTGCAAACTGGCCCGCCATTGCTCCAGGTGGAACTCGGGCGGCGGCATGGGCAGGCGCATGTGTCGCACCCCGGGCAGGCGCACCCCACCCACATCGCCGGTGAACAGCACCCCCTGCTCGGGCCAAAAATAGGCAAAATGATGCCGCGCGTGGCCCGGCGTATCGAGGGGCACGAAAGTGTGCTCGCCGATGCGAATGGGTTCCTCGTCCTGGGGCACATGCAATTGGGCCTCGGGCACGGGCAAAAATTCCCCCCACAGGCGGTCCATCTGGTCGCCGTAAATGCGCCGTGCCGAGGCCAAAAGCCGTTCGGGCGCGGCCATGTGCGGCGCGCCCCGGGGGTGTACATGAATGCGCGCGCCATGGCGGGCCAAAAACCCGGCCGCGCCGGCGTGGTCCAGGTGAATGTGGGTCAACAGCACATCGGTGACCTTCTCCAAAGCGTAGCCGTGGGCCTCCAGGCCGCGGCGCAGGGCCTCTGTGGTGCTGCCGGGGCCGCTTTCCACCAGCAGTACCCCTTCCCGATGGGGGATGAGATAGGCCGCGATGGCCCGGGGCGTGCCCAAAAAGTGCAAATCCAGCGTGACGAAGGGGGTACTCATACGCCTTCCTCCGGCATGGGGGGAACGGCCGCGCGCGCCCACGCGGCCAGCTGCTGCAGACAGGGTCGGGTCATCTGGTGGCCGGCGTCGGCCCAGCAGTGGGAAAGCCGCGCGCCGGCCTGGGTCAACAGCCGGGCCATGGCCTGGGCGCGTGCCACCGGAATGAGGGGGTCGCGGCGGCCATGGGCCAGAAACACCGGCAACCCGGCCCAGGGCTGCCCGGCGACCAGGGTCTCGGCCCCCCGGGGCAAATAGCCCATGAGCCCCGCGTAGGCTGCCAGCGCGTGGGGTTGCCGCAGGCCCACCACCGCGGCCGTGGCCGCGCCCTGGCTGAAGCCCAGCCACAGCGCGGCCTGCCAGCGCGCCTGGGGAAAGCGCGCCGTGAGCACCTGCAGCCCCTGGCGCATCACGGCCTCCGCAGCCCGGTAATCGTCCACCGTGCTGCCCCGCACCCGGTCCGGGGGCAGCCAGCTGAAGCCCGTGCGCCCGCGGGGCGCGCTGCCCGGGGGCACGGGGAAGGGCGCGCGGAAGAAAGCCTTCCAGGCCGGGGGCAGCACCGCGGCAATGGGCTCCAGCGCGTGCTCGTCGCCGGTCCAGCCGTGGAGCAGGACCACCGCGCGGGGGGTGGGCTCCGGGGGCGGCACCACCCGCACCAGGCCGCCCACATCCAAGGGCAGCCGCGTTTCGTCGCGCGTGGCTGGCGCGGTCACAGTTCCAACACCTCCGCATCGTCGTTGGATGGGCGGCGCCAGGCGCGCCACCAGCGGCGCCAGGGTTGCAGCGCGCGCTGCATTTGGGGCCACGCGGCCTCGAAGGCCTGCCGCCCCCGGGCAATGACCTCGTCGGCCACCTCGGGCCCGGCCAGCAGGCCCACATCGCCCACCTGCGGGGCGATGACCACCTCGGGCCGGTCGTGGGCCAACCGCCAGTGGGTGAGATGCGCGCCGGCGATGTCCACCGAACGCATGAAATAATGCAAAGCCCGCACATAGCGCAGGCGCTGGATGGCTTTGCCGAACACGGGCACATCGGCCAAAAAGCGCACGCCGCTATCTGCGGTGAGCTGGTCGGGCCTGGGGGTGAGCACCACGGCCACCACGGGCAGACCTGGGGCCAGGCGGCGGGCCAGGCGCACGGGCACATTGTCCAGCACACCGCCATCGACCAGCAAATGGCCTTCGCCCCAGGGCACCGGCGGGAAGATGCCCGGCACCGCGGCCGAGGCCAACACCGCGGGCACCACCGGGCCGCGGCGCAGGTACACCAACCGGCCCGTGTGCAGGTCCACCGCGGTCACCGCGAAGGGCACGGGCAAGTCGGCGAAAGTGCGTTGGGGGCCCAGCGCGTCTTCCAACATGCGGCGCAGCCCGGCCAGGCCCAAAAACGAAGGCGGCGCGTCATGTTCCCGGCGAAAGGCTTCGTCGGGGGGAACCGCGCGGAAACGGCGTTCGATTTCCGCGGGTTCATAGCCCGCGGCCAGCAGTGCGCCTACCATGGCGCCCACGCTGGTGCCGGCGATGGCGGCCGGTCGCAACCCCCGGGCGTGCAATTCATACAGCACGCCGATATGCGCGTAGCCTTTGGCCCCGCCCCCGCCCAAGGCCAGGCCAAAGCCATGGGGTTCAAGTCGCGCCATGTCCTCCTCCCCCGGGGGGAACCGCGCGGCCTTCCCGCAGCAGGCGGTCGGCCAGGGCCCGCACCGCGCCGTGGCCGCCGGGCTGGGGCAGCACCGCGTCCGCGGCCCGCTTGGCTTCGGGGTGGGCGTCGGCCACCACCGCGGCCCAGGCCACCACCTCGAAGCACGGGATGTCGTTGATGTCGTTGCCGATGTAAATGCTTTCCTCGGCCCGCAGGCCGTGTTCCGCCATATAAGCCCGCAGGGCCGCGGCTTTGTCTTCCACCCCGTGCAGCACGGGCAGGCCCAGCTTGCGGGCCCGGGCCGCGACCACGGGGTTTTCTTCGGTGGACAGGATGAGCATGGCCACGCCGGCCCGTTTGAGCAGGGCCACGCCCATGCCGTCGCCCCGGTGTGCGGCCACGGCTTCCCGGCCCGTTTGGTCCACCCACACCCGGTTGTCGGTGAATACGCCGTCGAAGTCGAAGACGATGAAGGAAACCCGCGCGGGCAAGGGCCGCGGCGCGCGGCCGGGCCAGACCATGTCCAGGTCGCCGTAGAGGGCCAGATATTCGGCCCGCTCCCAGTCCCTGGGGGTGTCCAGGTCCACGGTGTAGCGGGGGTCGATGAACACGGGCAGAATGACCCGGCCGGTCATGGAGCCCAGTTCCCGCAGGGTGCGGGGCCGCATGACATCGATGTGCCCCGTTTGCCAGTAGACGGGGGGCAGCTTTTGCCGCGGCGCGTTGTAGGGCTCGGGAATGCCCGGCACGGTCAGCAGGGGCACTAAGCGGCCGTCGTCCGCGACCTTCCACATTTTGTGCGGATTTTGGCCCGCGGGTACCACCCCGCGTACGGAATCGGCCTCGGGATGCCCGGCCAGCAGCGCCACGGCCCGGTCCACCAGGTCCCGGGGGCGGATGGGGCTGGTGGGCCGCAGCTGCACCACCAGGTCGGGGCGATAGCCCTCGTGTTGGGCCAGCCAGTCCAGCGCGTGCAGGAACACGGGCAGGTCGGGGGTGTGGTCCTGGGCCAGGTGGTCGGGCCGCAAAAAGGGCACTTCCGCGCCATATTCCCGGGCCACCGCGGCAATTTCGGGGTCGTCGGTCGAGACGATGACCCGGCTCACCGAGCGGGCCTGCAGCCCCGCGGCGATGCTATAGGCCAGCAGGGGGTGCCCGGCAAAGGGCTTGATATTTTTTCGGGGGATGCTTTTGGAACCGCCTCGCGCGGGCACGAGGGCCAAAACTTCGAGGGTTGCCACCGCGGTGCTCCTGAAGGCAAGGGATGTTTGTATTGTACCGCGAAGGGCGAGGCCGGGGGGCGCGGCCATGTGGCCCTAACGCGCGCCCTGTCGAATGCCTCCCCCAGGGCCACAGGGAACATGGAGGAAGTTGGAAGTTGGTGGTTGGAAGTTGACAGGGGTGCCAGGGCTTTTCCAAGGACGAATAAAATCACACAGAGGCGCGGGGAACACGGAGAAATGGGAGAAGATATTCTCTCTGTGTTCTCTGTGTCTCCGTGTGAAATTTAAATTCGGTGTTGTTGATGCCGTTGGTGTTAGAAAAAGAAAAAGCCCTGGTGGGGGTGCGTTTTTGCCTTGCCACCTTTCCGAGCCCCTCCGCGTGCATCCGCGGCTGCATTCCAGCCGGGCGCAGCAACGCGCCGCGCGGCATCTGCCAAATTGACGCTCGTTGAAGCCGCACGGAGATGCGCCAAACGGCCTAAAATCACGGCCCGAGTTTGAATTTTGGTGTCACATTCGTCGCTTTTTTTGGTATAATCAAGGGGAGCCTGGCCGCTACCTTCGTGGATGAGCGGCAAATGAGTAATCTCTTCTCTAAAAGGACGGTGAATTATGCGTAAATGGCGACGACGTTCCCCACGAGGTGCGTTGAGTGAGTTGGACCGGCAAATCATTGCCGCGTTGAAGAAGAACGGTCGCGTGCCTTTTGCCCGCCTGGCCCGTGAGTTGGGCGTGGCCACCAGCACCGTGCGCCAGCACTACGAGCGCCTGGTCGAGCGCGGCGTGCTGCGGGTCACGGCCATTACCGACCCGTGGGCCTTAGGCTACGGCGTGATGGCCATGATTGGCCTCAAAGTGCAGGGCCAATACCTGGAAGAGGCGGCCCAGCGCATCAAGGACTTCGAGGAAGTGGTCTACTTAGTGCTGGCCACGGGCTCCTATGAGCTCTTCCTCGAGGTGGTGTGCAAGGACCATCGGCACCTGCTCAACTTCCTGCTCGAAAAACTCTACCGGGTGCCGGGGGTGGAGCGCAGCGAAACCTTCATTTACCTCGAAATCCTCAAAGAAACCACCGTGCCCGTGCCCAAAGAGGACATTCCTCTGCCGCCGCCGGGCAGCGGTCGCCGCTTCCAGGCCATGGATGCGGGTGCCGAAGACATGGGCGTTGCGGACACCGAAGAAGCCTGACCCTGTACCCTGCAGCGAGCCGTGCACCGCGGCTCGCTTTTTACGCCCACCCACCACCCACCCGGGGACGGTCCATCGCGACGCGGCCCCGGGTTTGTTTACCCTTTGCCCAGGAGGTGTGCTATGCGTTGGTTTTGGCGTGTTGGCTGGCTGGTGTTGGCCCTGGCCTTGAGCATTGCGGGTTGCGGCAAGGCGCAACCTACGCCTACTGCGGCCCCCGAAGCCCAGGGCGACCAGGTTGAAAGCGGCACCCTGGTGGTCTATTCCTACGAAGAAACCGTCACCGACGAATTCCTGCAGCCCTTCCGGGAGAAATATCCCCAGGTGGACCTGCAGGTGGCGGTGTTCGGCGAACTCGACGAGGCCCTGGCCAAGCTGCGGGGTGGTTTCAAGGCCGATGTCATCAACATTTGCGTCGATTACATCCCCGTGATGACCGAACTGGACCTGTTGGAGCCCATCGACACGGCCAAAATCCCCTACTGGAACGATGTGTTCCCCTTCTTCCGCGACATGCCCGAAATTCAGGCCGGCGAGGGCAAGGTGTGGATGGTGCCGGTGGACGCGGGCCTGGAAGGCCTGATGTATCGCACCGACAAAATCGACCCGCCGCCCGACTCGTGGAACGCGCTCTTCGACCCGGCTTATGAAGGCCACATCGTGATGCAAGACTACGCCCGCAACGCCATTGCCATCACCGCGCTGGCCTTGGGCTACGAGGACCCCTTCCACCTCACCGAAGAGCAGCTGCAGGCCGTCAAGGCCAAGCTCATCGAACAAAAGCCCCTGCTGCTCAATTACTTCGAATCCGACGCGGAAGTGGACGAAATGTTCCGCTCGGGCGATGCGTGGGTTTCCCTGGGGTGGACCTCCAACGCCAAATGGCTGCGGGAGGACGATGGCGTGCCCGTGGCCTACACTTCCCCCAAGGAAGGCGCGCTCTCGTGGGTGTGCGGCTATGCCATTTTGAAGGGCACCCAAATGCCCAACGCGGCCCATGCGCTGGTGAACCACTACCTGGAGCCCGAACTGCAAAAGATTGAAGTGGTGGACTTCGAGTACATCGTGGCCAACAGCAAAGTGCTGGACCTGCTCACCGAGGAAGAAATTCAGGCCGTGGGCTTAGACAACCCCGAGGCCATTGCCGAGGCCCATGTGGAGATTTTGCCGCCCGACTACGACCGCTGGCTGCAAATTTGGGAAGAAGTGCAGGCCGCGACGCCGTGAGCCCGCGGCAGGGGTGGTTTTGAGGCCCGGGGCCCAACGCCTCGGGCTTTTTGTTTTGGGTGGAACCGACAGAAAGCGCCGCGCCTTTTCTTTTCAACCGGCGGGAAATGTTGGACTTTGGTTGAGTTTTGACGCGGAAAATCCAAAACGCGCTATTTTTCGCGCTTAGGGGTAGACAAGCCACGGCCTTTTCTGGTATGATAAAGAGCAGTGTCCCGCGGTGCGGGGTGCGTCCATCCCCTGGTAGCATGGCGAGCGAGCAAGATGACGGACGCGCGCCTGGAAGTGCAGCAGCTGACCAAACGCTTTGGCGCCAAGACCGCGGTGCAGGATGTTTCCTTCACCGTGCAGCCCAACGAATTCTTCTGCCTGCTGGGGCCCAGCGGCTGCGGCAAAACCACCATCCTGCGCATGATTGGCGGGCTGCTGGTGCCCGACGCGGGCCGGGTGTTGCTCGATGGCCGCGACATCACCTTCGACCCGCCCGAGAAACGCGATATCAACATCGTCTTCCAAAACTACGCCCTGTTCCCGCACATGACGGTGTATGACAACATCGCCTTTGGCCCCCGCCGACAGGGCTGGCCCGAAGACCGCATTCGCCGGGAAGTGGGGCGGCTGCTGGAAATTGCGCACTTGCAGGGCTACGAAGGCAAATATCCGCGGCAGCTGTCGGGCGGCGAGCAGCAGCGGGTGGCGTTGCTGCGGGCCCTCATCACCCGGCCCCAGGTGCTGCTGCTGGATGAACCCCTGGGCGCGTTGGACCTCAAAATCCGCCAGCAGTTACAGCTGGAGCTCATCAACATCCAGGACGACTTCCACATCACCTTCATCTATGTGACCCACGACCAATCCGAGGCCTTAGCCATGGGCGACCGCATCGCGGTGATGAACCGGGGCCGCATTCTGCAAATCGGCGACCCGCGCAGCATCTACGAAGACCCGGTCAATCGCTTTGTGGCTTACTTCATCGGCAACACCAATTTGTTCGACGGTACAGTGCAGGAGGTGACAGCAGGCTCGAAGGCTCGTGTGGCCGTGCCCGGCGTGGGCGACATCTGGGGCGTTTGTCGCCATGGCCGGGAAAAGTTGCGGCCGGGCGTTGCGGTGTCCATTTCCGTGCGCCCGGAGAAAATCCACATCGCCCGCACCGCGCCCACCGAGGGCGCATGGAACCGGGCCCAGGGGGTGGTGCAAGACATCATCTACCTGGGCGTGAGCACCGAATATATCGTGCGGTTGCACGCCGGCCAAACGGTGCGGGTGTTCACCCAAAACTTGCGCCGCAACGGCGGGCACGACGCCATCACATGGGACGATCCCGTGTGGGTCTACTGGCGTCCGGCGCATTCCCTCATTCTCCCTGACTGACTTCCCTTTGGTTCCCAACGGTACGGGGTACGGGGTTGGTGTTCCGTGAACCGGGGCACCTGCTCACGGAGCCGTTCCGTGGAACGGAGCGCGTGTTCGGAAGGGTTTCTTCCGGCCTGGACGGGCACCGTTCCCACGGCAAGACGAGCAGGTTCTTTTCCCATTTCACGGAGGTGCGTCATGTTCGAGCGTCAGGTCGATGAATTGCCGCATATCGTCACCCCGCCGCCGGGTCCCCAGAGCAAGGCCTACCTGGCCAAGGAGGCCGAACTGCTCTACTCGTCGTGGGATGCCAATCGGGTCATCCCCTTCGTCACCCGGCGGAAAGAGGGCTGGGCCATCGAGGACCTGGACGGCAACCGTTACATCGACATGGCCACGGGCTGGGCGTCCACGCCCCTGGGCGCGGGCCACGAAGATGTGTTGCGGGCCAGTGTGCAGGCCCTGTGGGAAAGCGGCGGCATCGAGTGCACCAGCTACATCACCAACCACTACATTGTGGAACTGGCCGAGAAGTTGCTGGAAATCGCGCCGCCCAACCTGACCCGGGTGGCGCCCGACACCACGGGCACCGAAGCCGTGGAAGCCGCGCTGCGCCTGGCCCGGGAGCAAACCGGCCGGCACTTCATCATCTCCTTCCACGGCGCGTTCCACGGCGGTAATTACGGTGCCGGCGCGGCCGGACCCACTTCCCCCGATGTGGGGCGGGGCATCCGCGAGTTCATGCATGGCTTCATCCATGTGCCCTATCCCACCTGCTACCGCTGCCCCTTCCGCCAGACTTACCCCGAGTGCGGCCTGGCCTGCCTGCACTACATCGACGATGTCATCTTGCGCTACGAGGTCGCGCCCGACCAGGTGGCCGGGGTGCTGTTCGAGCCCATTCAGGGCGAGAACGGCGTGCAAATTCCGCCCGATGGCTGGATGGAAGGCCTGTTCGCCCTGGCCCGCAAGTACGACTGGGTGCTCATCGACGACGAAGTGCAAACCGGCTTTGGCCGCACGGGCAAGATGTGGGCCATCGAACACTGGCCCGAGGTGGAAATCGACCTCATGCCCCTGGCCAAAGCCCTGAGCGGCGGCGCGCTGCCCATTGCCGCGGTGTTGGGCACCGAACGGGCCATGACCGCGTCGGACGACATCTACCTGGGCGGCACTTTTGCCTGGCAGCCCGCGGCCTGCGCCGGCGCGCTGGCCGGCATCGAAGCCCTGCAGCGGGAGCGGGTGCTGGACAATGTGGCCGAACTGGAGCGCATCGCCCAGGAGGTCATGCTGCCCTGGGTCGAGCGCTACGAAGTGGTGGGCGATGTGCGCATCAAGGGCGTTTACATCGCGGTGGAGTTCGTGTACGATAAGGAAACCAAAGCGCCGGGCCGCGATATCGCGGCCGCGGTGCACGACCGCGCGGTGCGCAAGGGTCTGGTGCCCATTTACGAGAAGACCATCTGGTGGATTCGCCTGCTGCCCGCGCTCAACATGCCGCCGGCCCTCTTCCGCAAAGGCCTGGAGCTGCTGGAAGAGGCCATTTACGAAACCAGCAAGGAATACGCGCTGGGCGTGGCGGCCTGAACGGAGGCGACCATGTGCCCATTGGCCGCGGCCAACGCCGCGTGGGTGTTGTTGGCTTTGAGCGCGTTGGGGCTGCTGTGGCAGGCCCGGCGCTATCGGGTTGCGAGCCGGGCCGCGCGGTTCGCGCTGGCCGCGTGGGCCGCGTGGCTGGCCGCGCTCGCCTGGGCCGTGCGCGCCGGGGTGGCGGGAACCGCCCCCTGGGCCGGCCCCCTGGCGCTGACCGCGTTGCCCTTGCTGCTGCTGACGGCCTGGGTGGTGCATCGCGATTGGCGCGCGGCCACCCAGGCCCGCCGCGCGGCCGAGGCCGCCATCGACCGCCGCATGCAGGCCGAACTGGAACGCCTTTTCGCCACCCCGCCCGATGAGGAGGCACGCACGCCATGACCGCGCGCCCGCGTCGCTGGCGATATGTCCTTGGCCAATATGTGGGCCTGGCGTTCAATCTGGTTCCCCCGGGGCTGTATTTGCTGGTCTTCTTCTACGCGCCCATGTCCATTTTGCTGGTCATGAGCTTCTGGAAGTCGGGCTACATGACCTTGACGCCGGCCTTCACCCTGGAGAACTACATCACCTTTTTGACTACCCCCATCTACCTGAAGGCCTTGCGCAACACCGTGGCCATTGCCACGGGCACCATGCTGGCCTTGGTGGTCATCGCCTTCCCCATGGCCTATTACCTGGCCCGGATGCGGCCCCGCTACGAGCGCCTCATTCTTTATTTGCTCATCATCCCGGTGGAAATCAACTTCCTCATTCGCATTTTCGCCTGGAAAATCGCCCTGGGCCGCAGTGGCATCTTCAACCGGGCCCTCATGGCTTTAGGCCTCATCGACGAGCCCCTCAAGTTCCTGCTCTACAGCAAATTCGCGGTGGCCTTGGTGCTGGTGCACGAGTGGTTGCCCTATGTGGTCATTCCCCTGTATCTGGCCCTCAAGGGCATTTCGCCCGACATCATCGCCGCGGCCCGCTCCCTGGGCGCCACCCGGTGGGATGTGTTCCGCCACATCATCCTGCCCCTGAGTGTGCCGGGCCTGTTCGCCTCGTTCGTGCTGGTCTACATTCCCATGCTGGGGGAATTCGCGGTGCCGGCCCTGGTGGGTGGGCCTTCGGGCTACATGCTGGGCAATGTGGTGGAAAACCAGTTCCTGAGTGCCGGCAACTGGGGTTTGGGGTCGGCCATCGGCTTCGTGCTGCTCACGGTGACCCTGGCGTTGGTGGCCCTGGTGGTCAAGGTGGCCGGGGTGGAGAAACTGCTGTGAAGCCCGCGGCCCGGGCAGGAGGTGCATCATGCGGCTGAGCCGCTTCGCGCTGGCTTTTTACACTTACACGGTCATCGGGCTGCTCATCTACCTGCCCATCGTCATTCTGGTGGTCTTCTCGTTCAACGATTCCCGGGTGCTGAGCCTGCCGTGGAAAGGGTTCACCCTCAAGTGGTATGCCATTGCCCTGCAACGCAGCGACCTGCACCACGCGATTTGGACCTCGGTGTGGATTGCCGCGGTGGTCACGGTGGTGAGCCTGTTTTTGGGTGTGCTGGCGGCCAATGCCATGGTGCGCTATCGCTACCCGGGGCGGCTGTTCTTCACCGGCTATGTGGCCGTGCCCTTTGTGGTGCCGTGGCTGTTGCTGGGCATCGCGCTGTTGCTGTTCTTCAACCGGGTGGGCATTCCCCTGTCGTCGCTCACCATCATTCTGAGCCACATCGCGTTCGATGTGCCGTTGGTGGCCGTGCTGGTGGCCGCGCGGCTGCATCAGTTCGACCCCTGGCTGGAGGCCGCGGCCCGGGATTTGGGCTGCACGCCCTGGCAGGCGTTTCGGTATGTCACCCTGCCCATCATCGCGCCGGCGGTCATCGCCGCGGGCATTTTCGCTTTCAACTGGTCCTTCGACGCGTTCGTGGTCACCCACTTCGTCAGCGGCACCCAGGTGACTTTCCCGTTGTGGGTGTGGTCCGCGTTGCGTTATGCCAAAAACCTGCCGGTGGTCAACGCGGTTTCCAGCGTGATTGTGGTGGTGGAAATGGGCCTGGTGCTGGTGGCCGAGATGCTGCGGCGTCGCGGCGAGGGGGCTGAAAGCCTGTTTTGAACGCGGCGCGGGCCGGTCGGTCGCGGAGCCTTTCCCCCAAACCCCCAGGAGGTAACCCATGAGCGAAACCTGGTTGTATTTGACCGAGGCCGAGGTGGCGCAAACCTTGAGCGTGGCCGAGGCCATCGAGTTGGCCGAAAAGGGCATCCGGGCCGACGCCGTGGGGCAGGTGGTTGGCGATAAATTTTACATGACGGTGGGGCCCCACGGCTTCATCAAGCCCTTTGCCGGGTATCTGGCCGGCGAAGATTATGCCTATGTCAAGACTTTCAGCTTTTTCCCGGGGAACCCGCAGCGGGGCAAGCCCACCACTTCGTCGCTGGTGCTGCTTTTCGAGGCCGAGACGGGCCTGCCGGTGTGCGTGATGGAGGCCGGTTGGGTGACCACGCTGAAGACGGCCGCGTCGAGCACGGTGACCGCGCAGGCGTTGGCGCGCCCGGGCGCGGATACGGTGGTGATTTTCGGCGCGGGGCAGCAGGGCGAAATGCATTTGCGGGCCCTGGCCGAGCGTTTTGCCCTGCGCCAGGCCTGGGTGGTGGATGTGGACCACGCCCGGGCCGCGGCGCTGGCCCGCACCTGGGCCCCCCGGCTGGGCTTTCCCATCGAAGCCGTGCCGTATGCCGACCGCGCGGCCGCGGTGCAGCAGGCCGATTTGGTGCTCACCCTGACCACGGGCGACGAGCCCATGGTGCGCTACGAGTGGCTCAAGCCCGGCGCGCTGGTGCTCAAGCTGGGCTCGTATCAGGAACTGGAACTGGAAGTCATCACCCGGGCCGACAAGGTGGTGGTGGACCGGTGGAAGTATGTGGGCCCTCGGGTGCCCGAGTTGCGGATGCTGGCCGAGCAGGGCCGCTTTGGGCCCCAGCAGGTGCACGCGGAATGGCCCGACATCGTGGCCGGCCGCGCGCCGGGCCGGGAGCGGGACGACGAAATCATCGTCTACATCGCGCTGGGCATTTGGGGCGAATACGCGGCCCTGCTGCCCGAGGTCTACCGCCGGGCCGTGGCCCAGGGCCTGGGCACGCGCCTGCCGCGCACGGTGTAGGCAGCCCCATCCCCCCGCATCATCTCAGGCGAAGCCCGCGCGTTGCCGCGGGCTTTCGCCGTTTTTCTACACGGCCTTCACAGCTTCTTCACAGGCTTTCCCTATGCTGGAGGGCGAACAAACTCAGGGCGTCAAGCCCGAACCCGAGGTGTGACCATGAACACGAAGCAGTTGCTCCTTTCCCGTTGGTTGAAGACCCGGCGCGCGGCCTGGGCCGCGTTGGGAATGCTGGTGTTGGCCCTGGCGGCCTGCAGCGGTGCGCCCGCCGCGGGGGTAGCGGCCGGCCCGACGGACAACCCCGCCGCACCCCCGGCGGATGCGGCCGGTGTTCCGGCCACGGCCATGCCCCAGGCCATGGGTGCCGGCCCGGCCATGACTCCCGGCCAGGGCGTGGGCCCTGCGCAGCAGCCGCTCCAGGGCATGGGCCCCGGCCAGGCGCGAGGCCAGGGCTTTGGCCCCGGCAACGCGCCCGGTCAGGGCATGGGCCAGGGCTGGCGGCACAGGGAACCCGGCCACGGCCCGGGCCAGGGCTTTGGCCCCGGCAACGCACCCGGTCAGGGCATGGGCCAGGGCTGGCATCAAGGGGAACCCGGCCACGGCCCAGGCCAGGGCTTTGGCCCCGGCAACCCCTGGCGCGAATTCCACCGCCAGCCGGTGCCCTCGGAATTCGCGGGGTTGACCAACCCCGTCCCGGCCGATGAGGCCTCCATCGCCCGGGGGGAGGCCATCTACCAGCAGCAGTGCGCGGCCTGCCACGGCCCCACGGGCCTGGGCGACGGTGATGCCGCGGCCACCCTCGACCCGCCCCCCGCGCCTCTGGCCCGCACGGCTCAAAAGATGGACGACGCGTACCTCTACTGGCGCATTCATGAGGGTGGCGCAGCCTTTGGCACGGCCATGCCGGCCTACGGCGCAGTGCTGAGCGAGGACCAGATTTGGGATGTGGTCAACTACCTGCGCAGCCTGAGCGCCGGCCCGGCCACCGTAGACCAGGCCGCCATGCAGGCCGCGATGCTGGCCCAGGCCGTGGAACAGGGCGTGCTCACCCAGGACGAGGCCGATTTGTTCCAGCGCCTGCACGAAGTGGTCGAAGCCTACAAGGACGCTCACTGGGATGAACTGCGCGCCCAGGCCGGCGGCGACCCCGATGCCATGCTGGACCTGATGCTGCAGGGGCTGGTGGACCAGGGCACCATCACGCCCGACGAGGCCGACGCGTTCCGCGACATTCACCAGCGCCTGCACGATGCCGGGCTCATGCCCTAAACCTGGCCACGCTTCCCTCCCGCAGGGGCCGGTTTGGGGGAACCGCTCCCCCGACCGGCCCTTGTCGCCTTCCGGCCTGTGGGGTATGCTAAGGACAACCCCAGGCTTGCGGAGGCGACCCATGACCCGGGTGCTGATTGTGGAAGACGAGCGGCAACTGGCGCGCGTGGTCCAGGCTTACTTAGAAAAGGCCGGCTTCGAGGTGCGCGTGGCCGACCGGGGCGACACCGGCCTGGCCGAGTTCCGCCGCTTTCGGCCCGATGTGGTGCTGTTGGACCTCAACCTGCCCGGCATGGACGGCCTGGATGTGGCCCGGGAAATTCGCCGGCTGGACGACACGCCCATCATCATGATAACCGCCCGGGTGGACGAGGTGGACCAGGTGCTGGGGCTGGAACTGGGCGCGGACGACTATGTGACCAAGCCCTTCAGCCCCCGGGTGCTGGTGGCCCGGGTGCGGGCCGTGCTGCGCCGCCGACAGCCGGCCGCGCGCGCCCGGCGGCTGCAGGTGGGCGATGTGGAAATCGACCTGGACGCGCACACGGTGACCCGCGGCGGGCAGCCCATCGCGCTCACGCCCACCGAGTTTCGCCTGCTGACCACCCTGGCCCAGCAGCCCGGCCGGGCTTTTACCCGGGAGCAGCTGCTGCAGGCCATTCAAGAGACGCCGTATGTGGGCAACACCCGCACCGTGGACGCGCACATCAAGAACCTGCGGGCCAAACTGGAACCCGACCCCCGGCACCCCCGCTACATCGAAACCGTTTTCGGGGTGGGCTATCGTTTTCGCCGCCCCGACGAGGGGTAATACCATGAGGCGTAACTGATGCGTCGCAAATTGTTTCTGGCCTTGTGGGGAACCGCGCTGCTGGGCATCGCGGTGGTGGTGGGCGTGCTGCGGGCTTCCACCCAGCGGCAGGTGCACGCGTTCGTGGCCCAGGGTGGGCCCTGGGGCCTGCAGCAAACCGTGGCGCGGCTGCAGGCCTACTACGCCCAGCGCGGTTCGTGGGAAGGGGTGGAAGCCGCGTTGCGCGCCGGGGCCGCGGGCGGTTCCCCCGGCCATGCCCTGGAACATGGCCCCCGGGTGGTGTTGGTGGACGCGCAGGGCCGGGTGCTGTTTCCGCCGGAGCAGGCGGGCCGCACCTGGACCCCCGAGGAGCAGGCCGGCGCGCTGCCCCTGCGTCACCAGGGGCGGGTGGTGGGCTACCTGGTGCCGCCGGGCGCGTTGCATGTGGCTGCAGCCACGCGCGACCTGCTGCACCGCCTGGACTGGGCCGCGCTGATGGCCAGCGCGGTGGCCGTGGCCGCGGCCGCGGGGCTTTCGTGGTGGCTCAGTCGGCGGGTGCTGCGGCCCATCTACGCCCTCACTCGCGCTGCGCAGCGCCTGGCCCAGGGCGATTTGTCCGTCCGGGTGCCCGAAGGCGGCGACGATGAGCTGCGCACCCTGGCCCGCACTTTCAACCACATGGCCCAGGCCCTGCAGCAAGCCGCGGAAACCCGCCAGCGTATGCTGGCCGACATTGCCCATGAGCTGCGCACGCCCCTGGCCGTGCAGCAGGCCCACCTGGAGGCCCTGCAAGACGGCCTTTTCGACCTGACCCCCGAGAACCTGGCCCCGGTGGTGGAGCAGAACCGCCTGTTGGCCCGGCTGGTGGACGACCTGCGCACCCTCACCCTGGCCGATAGCGGCCAGTTGCCTTTGGAAACGCAGCGCCTGGACCTGCGCACCTGGCTGCCCGAGGTGGTGGAACCTTTCCGCGCGGCCGCACGGCAGCGCGGGGTGGCCCTGCGCCTGACTTTGCCCCCCGAGCCCCTGCCCGTGCAGGCCGACCCCGCGCGCCTGGCGCAAATTCTGAACAACCTCCTGGGTAATGCGTTGCGCTACACGCCCCAGGGCGGCCTGGTGGAAGTGGGCGCGGTGCGAAAGGGCGCCCAGGCTCACCTGTGGGTGCGCGATACCGGCCCGGGCCTGCCCCCGGGGGAAGAGGAGCGGGTGTTCGAGCGCTTCTACCGGGCCGACAAATCCCGCAGCCGGGCCTCAGGGGGGAGCGGCCTGGGTCTGAGCATCGCCCGCAGCCTGGCCCGGGCCCACGGCGGCGATTTGACCGCCCACAACCATCCCGAAGGGGGCGCGGTGTTCAGCCTGCAGTTGCCCGCGGCCCCGGAGGCCGCCCCCGACGCCCCGCGCGGCGTTTGACAAGCGGCCGGGCTTTTCGTACAATACCCCCACATCGGCGCGCGCCTTTCGCGGCCGAGGGCTTTTTTGCTGCATCTCGGGTTCGACCCGTGTCATCCCCGTCCCCAGGAGCGTGACCATGAAAGCATATCCAACCGAGGCCATTCGTAATGTCGCGTTGGTGTCGCACAGCAGCGCGGGGAAGACCATTTTGGCCGAGGCCTTCCTTTATTACCTGGGCGTCACCACCCGCATGGGTTCCATTTCCGATGGCAATACCGTCTCCGACTTCGAGGAAGAGGAGATTCGCCGCGGCTTGTCCCTGTCCACCGCGGTCATCCCCCTGGAATACGCGGAGCACAAAATCAACCTGCTGGACACCCCGGGCTACACCGACTTCGTGGGCGAAGTGATTTCCGCGCTGTGGGTGTCGGAAGCCGCGCTGGTGGTGGTCGA
>JALSPJ010000023.1 GCA_026985995.1 Anaerolineales bacterium | reverse complement strand
GGGCTTCAGGCTTTGGAAGGCATAGAATTCGGTGGTGCACACCGGCGTGAAGTCCGCGGGGTGGCTGAACAGCACGAACCACGAACCTTTGAGGTCGTCGGGCAGGGTCAAGGGGCCATGGGTGGTCATCACCTTCATGTGGGGGAAGGGGTCGCCCAACAAGGGCATGCGGATGGTCGTCTCGCTCATGGGTCGCCTCCTCTTTAGAAGGGTTCTTGTTTGCGCCCTTAATGATACTCGCGGTTGGGTAAGTCGGTGTAAGAAAAGTGTTAGAATTGCGGCCTCGCCCTTGGGGGGCTGAAGGATGGGGAACCGCGTGCACCACGCGCCAGCTTCCACACGCCAGCTTCCAACCCCTCCCATCGCGGTATACTCTATCTCATCCCTTCTTTGGAGGTGCCTGTGTCCCAACTTCCCGAAGTTGCCCTGATGGTTGAGGGCCAAAACGGCCTCAACTGGCCCCGGTGGCAGCGCCTGGCGCGCGCCGCGGAGGATTTGGGCTTTGTGGGCCTTTTTCGCTCGGACCATTTCACCAACGCCCGGCCCCCCGACAAGGATTCGCTGGAGCTGTGGGTCTCCCTGACCTACTTCGCCACCCACACCCGGCGTTTGGAATTCGGTCCCCTGGTCACGCCCCTTTCGTTTCGGCACCCCGTGCACACCGCGCGCATGGCCCGGGATGTGGACGACCTCTCCGGCGGTCGGTTGGTGCTGGGCCTGGGCGCCGGCTGGCAAGAGCGGGAGCATCGCATGTTCGGCTTCCCCTTGGGGTCGCTGCGGGAGCGCTTCGACCGCCTGGCCGAGGGCCTGGAGGTCATCACCCGGCTGCTGCGCTCGCCCGAGCCGGTCACTTTCCACGGGCGTTATTTCCACCTGGAAGGCGCGGTCCTGCTCCCCCGTCCGGCCCGGCCCGGCGGCCCACGGATTTTGATAGGCGGCAATGGCCCCCGGCGCACTTTGCCGTTGGTGGCCCGTTACGCGGACGAATGGAACGCGCTGTTTTTGCCGCCCGAACGCTTCGCGGCCCTCAACGCACGTTTGGACGCGCTGCTGCACGCGGCCGGGCGGGAACCGACCGCGGTGCGACGCTCCATGATGACCGGCCTGGTCTTTGGCCGCGACCAGGCCGAGCTGGCCCGTCGGCTGGAGGGCCGCGCCAGCGCCGAAGACCTGCGGGCCCGGGGCCTCATCGTGGGCACGCCGGAGCAGGTGCGGGAACAACTGGCTGCCCTGGCCGCCGTCGGCGTCCAACGGGTGATGTTGCAGTGGCTCGATTTGGACGACCTGGAGGGCTTGACCGCGCTGGCCGAGGCCGTTTTGTAGCCCGCGGCCCTGGGCTGCCGGTTCCCCCAAACGCAAAACCCCGGCCTGCCGACCGGGGCGCATGCCTGAGCCACCGGCGGGACTTGAACCCGCGACCCGTCGCTTACGAGGCGACTGCTCTGCCGACTGAGCTACGGTGGCCGGACGCCTTCAATTATAGCCCAAGGATGTGCCCATGACAAGTCCGGCGGCCAAAACCCGCTACCGCGTGGCCATGCTTTCGTATCACACCGGCCCGCTCGACGCGCTGGGCCGGGCCTATACGGGCGGCATGAATGTGTACATTCGGGAGCTCACCCGGGCCCTGGCCGCGCACGGGGTGCAGGTGGATGTATTCACCCGTCGCACCGCGCCGCACCAGCCGCCGGTGCAGCAGGAACCGGCCCTGGGCCCTGGGCAGCGGGTGGTGTATGTGCCCGCTGGCCCGCCCGAGCCCCTGCCCCGGGCCGCGCTGCCGGCGCATCTGGAAGCCTTCGTGACCGGGGTGCAGGCCTGGGCGGCCCGCGAGGCCGCGCGTTACACCCTCATCCACAGCCATTACTGGCTTTCGGGGCTGGCCGGGTTGGCGCTGCGGGCCCGCTGGCGGGTTCCCGTGGTGCACATGTGCCACACGGTGGAACGCCTCAAGGCCCAGGCTTTAGGCCGTGCGCCGGACCCGGTGCGCCTGGCCGGGGAAGCCCGCTGCGTGGCCGAGGTGGACCGCCTGGTGGTGGCCACCTCGGGCGAACGCGCGCATTTGCATTGGCTGTATGGCGTGGACCCGGCGCGCATTACCGTGCTGCCCCCCGGCGTGGATGTAACCCGCTTTGCTCCCCGGCCTCGGGCCCAGGCCCTGGCCCAGGCCGGGCTCGACCCCGCTTTTCGCTGGCTGCTGTTCGTGGGCCGCCTGGACCCGGTCAAGGGGCTGGAGACCCTGCTGCAGGCCCTGGCCCGCATGCGTCCCCGGCTGCCTCATGTGCGCCTGGCCATCGTGGGCGGTGAAGGGCCTCACCCCGCGGCTGGGTTGCGGCAACGGGTGCAGGCGTTGGGCCTGACCGAGGCCGTGTTCTTCGCCGGGCCTCAGCCCCACGAGGCCCTGCCCGCGTTTTACGCCGCGGCCGATGTGGTGGTCATGCCTTCGTATTACGAAACCTTTGGCCTGGTGGCCCTGGAAGCCATGGCCTGCGGCACGCCCGTGGTGGCTTCGGATGTGGGCGGGCTGGCCCACCTGGTGCGGCACGGGCAAACGGGCTGTTTGGTGCCGCCCCAGGACCCCGACGCGCTGGCCGCGACCCTCACCTTGTTGCTCGACGCGCCCGCCTTTCGCCGGCGCTTGGGCCACGAAGCCCACCGGGCGGCCCAGGCGTATGCCTGGCCCCGCATCGCCGCCCGCATGGTCGACGAGGTGTATGCCATGGTGCTGCAGGAGGCCGCAGCATGACCGCCCGCACCTGGGCCGCGCGCGCCTGGCTTTGGGCCCCGCTGCTGGCCCTGGCCTGGAAGGGCGTGTGGCTGGCCCACGACGCGTTCCCCTTTCACGCGGACGAGGCCGTGGTGGCCCTCATGGCCCGCCACATTTTGCAGGGCGCGCGACCGGTCTTCTTCTACGGCCAGGCCTACATGGGCAGCCTGGACGCGTATTTGATTGCCGCGGGCTTCTGGCTGCTGGGCGAGCGGGTGCTCACCGTGCGGGTGGTGCAGGCGCTGCTCTACGCGCTCACCGTGGCCCTCAGCGTGCGCCTGCTGACCCGCTGGACGCGGGACCCGGCCGCGGGCGCGGCGTTGGGCCTGCTCATGGCCGTGCCCACGGTCAACATGCTGCTTTATACCACCATCACCCTGGGGGGCTACAACGAGGCCCTGCTTTTGGGAACCCTGGGCCTGGCCGTGGCCACCGCGTCCTGGGCCACGACCGGCCGGGGGGCCACGGTCCTGGGGGTGCTGGGGGGCCTGGGGCTGTGGGCCAACCCCCTGGCCGGGGTGTACCTGCTGCCGGCCGCGGGCTACGCGCTGGCCCAAACGCCCCCGACCCGCCGCGGGCGCTGGCTGGCCGGCCTGCTGCTGGGCGGCTTGCTGGGCGCCGCACCCTGGTGGTGGTATGGCCTGCAGCACGGCTGGGGGGCTTTGGTGCAAGATTTGGGCGGATACGCGGAACCCGGGCCCTGGTATGCGCGGTGGCTGCGGCATGGGTTGTATTGGCTCGTCTTGGGCCTACCCGTCACTTTGGGCTTGCGCCCGCCCTGGGATGTGACCCTTTTGGCCTGGCCTCTGGCCGCGCCGACCTTGGTGGCCTATGGGCTCCTGGCCCGCTTTGCGCTCGCGGCCCGGGGCCTGGCCGGGCGTTTTCCCCGCTGGGTGGCCGCGCTGTTCATCGCGGCTTTTGTGCTCACCGGCTTCGGCGCGGACCCTTCAGGGCGCTACTTTTTGCCCCTGACGCACATGTTGCTGCTGTGGCTGGCCGCTGGTTGGGCCCGCGGTCGACGCCGCCAACCGCGCATCGCCAACGCGGCGCTGGCCTTGCTGCTGCTTTACTTTGCCGCGGGAACCTGGCAGACGGCCACCCGCCCGCCGCGATTGACCGCGCTTTTTGCCCCCGAAATGACTGGCTTGACCCCCGACCGCCCGTTGCAGGCTTTTTTGGAGCGCCACAACCTGCGCACCGGTTACACGACTTATTGGATTGCGTATCCGCTGGCTTTTGCGTCAGGCGAGGCGTTGCGCTTCAGCCCGCGGCTGCCGTATCATCTGGACCTGCGCTATACCCCGCGCGACGACCGCATTCCGGCTTACACCCGGGCCGCGTGTCGCGCGGGAAATCCGGCCTATGTGGTGGCCGTGAAGCAAACCGCGCTGCTGCAGCGCCTGCGGGACGGGTTTCGAACCCATGGCCTGGCCTGGCGCGAGGCCCATGTGGGCGCGTTCGTCGTGCTGTATGACTTGAGCCGTCCCATCTCCCCGTGGGAGCTGGGGCTGAGCCCCCCACCACCGGAGGCGTGGTGTGAACCCTGAGACGCGACGCGTGCAACGCGAAATGGAGCGCCTGGCCTGGGGCGTGGCTTTGGCCGCGGTGTTCGTCATCGCGGTGCGCGCCCCCCGGGTGCTGCCCGACACCTGGTGGCATTTGCGCACCGGCCAATGGGTGTGGCAGCATCGCACCTGGCCCACCCACGACCCTTTTTCTTTCACCCGTTACGCCGCGCCCTGGAGCCCACCCGGGCCGCCGGTCCAGGTGCTCATGTATGGACTGTTCCGCTTGGGCGGGCTGTGGGCCCTGGATGTGGGCACCGGGCTGCTGGCCGTGGCCGGACTGGCGTTCCTCATGGCCGCGCTGCGGGCCCAGGACGAGGGCGCGCCCCTGCTGCGTGCCGCGACGGTGGTTTGGTCCGCGCTCACGGCCACGGTCTACTGGGCCGCGCGGCCGCACATGGTCACTTTCGTTTTGGCTGCCTGGTTCCTCTGGGCCTTAGAGACGCACCGCCTGGGCCGCGCAGGGTTCCGCCGTTTGTGGGCTCTGCCGCCCTTGCTGGCGTTTTGGGCCAACGCGCACGGCGGCTTCATCGTCGGGCCCCTGCTGGTGGCGGCTTACGCGGTGCCCGCGCTGGCCCGCCGCCTTCGCGCGGTGGGGTGGCGACGCCTGCCCGGGGACCCGACCGCGCGCGCCTGGGCCGTGTTGGGCCTGGCTTTGCTCGTCGCGCCCGTGCTCAATCCCACGGGCCCGGCTCGCTGGCTTTACCCCTTCCAAACCGTGGGCATGCGCCTGCTGCGGGCGCACATTGCGGAATGGCAGCCGCCCCAGGTGAGCGCGCCGGCCTTGTGGCCCTTTTTGGCCTGGTGGTTCGGTCTGGTGCTGGCCCTGGGCCTGAGCCGGCGGGGGCTGCCGGCCGAGCACTTGCTGCTGTGGCTGGGCCTGGGCGCGCTGGCGTGGAGCGCGGTGCGCCATGTGGCCCTCTTCGCGCTGGCCGCGGCGTTGGTGTGGCATCTGCCCGCGGCCGCGGCCCTACGCCGGTTCCCCCGGGGGAACCGACGCGCGCCGCGCGCCGCACGCGCCCGACC
>JALSPJ010000022.1 GCA_026985995.1 Anaerolineales bacterium | reverse complement strand
CCGGTCGCCTAAGCGCACGGGCGGGTTCATGGTCACCGTCGCGGAGGCGGTGTTGTTGGTGGTATCGGTATCGGGCGCGGCGCTATCGACCGTGACCGTATTGACATACGAAGTGATTCCGGCATCGGTCACCTGCACCGGCACATCGACGGTCACCGTATCGCCGGCGTTGAGGTCGCCCAGGGTACAAGTGAAGGCCGTGTCGCCGGCCGCGCCGAAACAGGAACCGGAGCTGGGCGAGGGGGCGGCGGTGAGCTCCATGCCCGTGGGCAAAGTGTCGGACAGTTCCGTCGAGACTGCCACACCCGGACCCGCGTTGTGTACCGTGATGGTCATGGTGAAGGGGGTGTAAATCTCGACGTGCGAAGTGGGGGCCGTCTTGGAGACTTGCAAATCGACCACGGTGCGCACGGTGGTGCGCTCGTCTTCCGTGTTGTTGCCGGTATAAGTTTCCCGGGGCGTTTCGTACACCGTCAAAGTCGCGGTGTTGTAATACACATCACCCGAAAACGGGTCCGGCGCGTTGTGCACCAGGAAAACCAGATAACGCTTGACCATCTGCCCCGGTTCCAGGACGAACCCGGCGGGCGCATCGCACGAAATCAGCGGCTCCGCGTGGTCGTTCACCCCGTTGACCGGGAAGGGGTTCGGCGAAGGCGGGGTGCACCAATCGACCGCGTCGTCGGTGCCGTCGGGATTTTCGGTATCGTAGAGGAATTCCAGCTGTTGGTTGGGGGATTGCACCGGGTCCACCCATTCCACCCGGTCATCGATGTGAATTTGGGTGGCAACGGAGGGGCCCCGATTGTACAAAACCAATTCGTAGACCAGCTTATTTGCCGAAGGAGTAGCCGGATCGAAGCGCACGGGCTCCGAGAAGTCGGGCGATTCGTTCTTTTCCAGCACCACATCCAGCTGGGCCGCGGTCACATCCATGGTCACGCTGACCGGGCCGTTGTTGCTGGTATTGCTCTCGGCCGTATCGGTGGTCACCGAAGCATCATTGGTAAACCGCCATGGCGAAGGCGGGGGCTCGATGTGGTCCGGCCGAATGTCCAGGGTCACGGTCGCGGTGGTGCCGGGGTCCAACGAGGCCCAGGTGCAGGTCAGGGTCGGCGCGCTCCAGGTGCAGGAACCGCCGTGGGTCGCGTTGGCGTTGATATAGGTGAAAGTCGCGGTGGACGGCGTGGCCGAGAAAGTATCGGTGAGCACCACATTCGTCGCGACAGAGGGGCCGTTGTTGCGCACCTGCATGGTATAGGTGGTCTCGGTCCCCGCGATGGTTGGGTTGTCGGCCACGGTCTTGCTCACCACTTCCACATCGGTGACCGGTTCGACCTGCACGGCAGGGGCTGCGTCGCAGTTGTTGCTGCGGTCGGGGTCACCAATGTCGCTGGAATAGGCGCACACATCGTTGACGATGCTGGCGCCGTCCCGCATGGGACGGGTCACGGTATAAGTCACGGTCACCGTATCACCGGCCGCGATGTTGCTCCACGAGCACGACACGGTACCGCCGGTGACGGAACACGAACCGCCGCCGGTCGCCGTGGCAGTGATGCTGGTGGCCGGACGCCCGCCGGGACCGGCCGGCACATAGAACGGCACATCGTCGTCGAAAGAGACCGCGCCCGAATTGTTGGGGCCGTCGTTGGTAATGGTGATGGTGAAGGTGAGGGTGTCTTCTGAGGTGGTCAAATGGGTATCGTCGACCGTCTTTTGCACCACCAGGTCGGCATGCTCGCTGGTGCTGTTGGTGCTATCGCTGTCGCAATCGTTGGTGCTGTCGTAATCGTCGGGGCGGCCCGCCTGATTGACTTCCGCGCAGGCCGTATCCTGAAGCGTGCCGCTGTTGGTCGCGGTGACCTGATACGACACGCTGGCGCTGGCGCCGGCGGCCAGCGTACCACCGCTATCGGTGTAAGTACACACCACATCGTGGTTGACGCTGTCGTAGGAACAATCCCACGGCGTGCCCGAGGGCAAAGTGGCCGGGTCCACGGTTTCGCCGGGGTCCAGGTCATCCCGCAACACCACCGGATTGGCATCGACCGCGCCGTTGTTGGTGACCGTCAGCGTAATGGTGATGGGGGAACCTTGCGCCACAGGCTTGGGCGACACGCTTTTCACCACGGCCAAATCGGGCTTGTTGGGATACACATCGTAGTTCACGCTGCTGCTGTTGTTGTCAGGAACCGGGTCCGGCAGGTCGTTCACCGTTACCGACGCCTGGTTGGTGTGATTTTCCACCGCACTCGGCTCGGGCGGGGTGGCGTCGATGTCGATGTTGACGCTGCTGCCGCTGGTCAGGGTGCCGCTGCTCAGCTGGCAGGTCACGGTGGGGTTGGGCCCGCCCGAATCGCTTACCGTGCAGTTCCACCCGGTCGGCACGGTGATGTCGGCCGGGTCGATGGTGTATCCGGCGGGAAAATTGTCCACCACAGTGAGGTCCGAGGTGTCCATAGGCCCCAGGTTCGACACCACCAACCGGAAAGTGGTCAAAACGCCACCCACCAGGGGAGTGCCGCCGGGGATTTGCTTTTCGATGCTCACATCGGTGCCGGGCTGCACCGTGAGGCTCACGCTGGATGTGTTGTTGGCCTCATTGGGGTCGCGTTCCACATCAGGGTTGCCCACGGTCACACTGGCATCGTTGCCCACCGTGGCCGGTGCGACCGCGGCTACCCGCGCGCGATAGTGGAAAGTGGTCGAAGCGCCCACGGCCAAAGTACCACCAAAGGAGCAGGTGATATCCGAACCGGCCGCGGAGCAATTCCACGCGGCATCGTCATCCGCGGGCGGGTTCGCGTCGTCGGCCACGAACACCAGGTCGGGGTCTAAGGTATCGGTCAAGACAATGCCCGTGCTCGAATCGTCAGGGCCGTGATTGGTCACCGTAATGTCAAAAGTGACAATGCTGCCCGCCTCCACCGTGGTCGAAGCCACCCCCTTGCTCACTTCCAAATCCACGCCGCGAATGATGTCCGTTTTGTTGCCTTCCAAATTATTAGCGGTAGAAGCATCGGGAGAGCAAGTGATTTCGGCCTCGCTATTATATTGGCCCGGCGCGCCATCGGCCCTCACGGTCCAAATCACCCAAAAGTTGGCATTCCCCGGGAAATTGGGAAAATTACATTCCAGCTGAAACGCTGAGCTGTTATACGAACAAGAGGCGCCCGGGGGCGCGGCGGGGTCGAAGGAAACCCCCACATGGCCGAAAACATGGCCGAGGTCCCGAATCACCAGGTCGACCCCCGAGGCCGGGTCGGCCGTATAGTTGCTCACCAAAACCCGGAGGTCCGTGGTCCCCGAGCGCGGGACCGGGTCCGGGTCATCTTCGAAGCGCTCCACCGCGCAGTCCGGGTCCGGATTGGCCACGGGCCGCGGTTGCGCGTCTTGCGCATAAACAGGCAGCGCCCGGGCCAACAACAGGCCCAGGCCCAAAATCATAAACGCGAAAAAGAACCACTTCCGGCGAGCGGTGAACGATGGCATGGATGCCCTCCCGGTAAAGTAGACCAAGAATGGTGCAGTTATAATCAGCGTCTTTTTTATCACCCTCTCATCTTGCCGTCAAGGTTCAGAGGTGCTCATTTGCGTAAATTCCCAGATATCTCCACCATCTTGCAGGTTTTCTTGCAAGAAAACAAAAAACCGTTTGCGCATTTCCGGCCCCCCGCCGCGCTGTGCAGCAAGCTACGGCACGCCCTCACCCTGCCACTGGCGAAACCAATACCACAGCATGGCCCCGGCCGGCTTGCCGTGCACCGACGCGCTGGGCCCCTGGAATTCCACGGGCGGGAAAAAGTCCGCGGCAATCACGCCCCGCACCCAGGGGCGTTCCTCCACCGCGGGCAGCAGGAACTGATAGAGCCGCATCTGTGCGGCCAGGTCCACCTGAACGGCAGCGGCCGCGGGCCCACCGGGCAGCAGCGCTTCGGGAGAAAGACAACGCCCAGGCCCCGGCACGCAGCCCGTTTCGGCCCCCCGCACCGAAGGATAGGCCACGGCCAACACCACCGGCAGGCCGGTCTGCTCGGCCACGGGCTGCCAGCGGTCCAGCGCCGCGGCATGGGCCTGGGCCAGGGCCGCGTCCGTCGGTTCCCCCTGCAGGCGCGGGGGCGGCCAGCGCAGGTAAAGCCCGTCGAAAGCGTCGGCAAAGGACGGCGCCCGCGCGGGGCCACGCGCGTCCATGGCCCACCACACCTGGCCGTCAAAGCGCTGCCGCACGGCTTCGACCAGGCCCCGCCAGCGGTCCGCGGCATCGCCCAGCATTTGGGGCGTGGGCTCGGCGAGGGCATCTTCCGCCGGCAGGGCGGGCCACACCTCGGGGCCACCCAACACCAGCGCGGCCGCGCCGTGTTCTTGCGCCAGCGCGGCAAAGTGCAGCACAAAGCGGGCGTAGCGCTCGAACCAGGCCTGCCACCAGGCAAAATCGTCGGTCGCGGCCGCGTTCCACCAGGCTTCGGGCGTGGGCTGCAGGCGCAGGCGAGGGTAAAGCCACAGGGTCAGGTCCTGCTCCTGCCCCCAGGCGAACCATTGGGCCACATCCGCGGCCAGAGGGTCTTCCCCCACCACAGGGCCAAAGCGCGGGTATGGCGTGGGGTTGAGCCCGGCCCAACGGGGTTCCAACACCACCACCCGGGCCCCCAGGCTCGCGGCCGCGGCCAGCGCGGTGGGCAGGTGAGGCTGCCAGTGGGGCGCATAGTCGGGGGCCCAGGCCACACCGGTGACGAAATCATCGCCCTTGGGCTGCAAAGGGGGTACCACCAGCTCCACGGGCTTGAGGGGTGTGTATCCCCGCCAGCCGGTCACCCGGTCCCGGCGGTCCTGGGGCAAAATGCTGGAGCGCAACAAGCGCCCCGTCGCGCCCCATTCGCCGGCTTCGGGGGCCACCTGGCATTGCTCGTTGCGGCAATAGCGATAGGCGGTGGCCTGCACCGGGTCCATGGGCCCGTAGAAAAGGAACCCCCAATGGCCGTTGGCCAGGGGCCACATGGGCAGCGCGGTGTGCCAGCGGGTTTCATTGGCCGGCCGAAACTGCACGCTCATCCGCTCGCCCTGGGGCAGGGGCGGGGCTTCCACCTCCAGCCACACAGGGCCCACCTGGGGCCAGCGCCAGGTGGCTACCCGCTCTTCCAGCACGGCCGGGCCTTGCAGGTAAAGCTGGCGAGTGCGCAAGCCTTGGGGCGTGCGCTCCGCGTTGGTGAGGCCGTCGCCTAAGGTGTATTTGTAGCGTATGGGCACGCCCACGGGCAGGGAAAGCACCAGCTCGTAGCGCCCGTCGTCCCGGGGCTGCAGGGTGGGCGCCCGGCCGGCCAGCACGCTTTGCCCGCCGGGCAGGTCGGCGTAAGTATTGCCTAAGCGGTAGAGGTCGC
>JALSPJ010000021.1 GCA_026985995.1 Anaerolineales bacterium | reverse complement strand
CCAGCAGGCCCAGAGGGCGCCAGGCGCCCTGGCGCTCGGTCGCGAGCACGGCTACGGTCTTGCCCTCATTGCGCCAGGCCTGCACCTGGGCCTGGGCCTGCGGGGGCAGGGCGGGCAGGGCCTCGGGCCGCAGCACGGCCAGGCGTTGGCCCTGCACCACGGCCCGGATGCCCGAGCCCGGCAGGGCCTGGGCGTCGGTCACGGGGCCCGGCGGGGTGAGCCCGCGCGCCTGCGCGGCCAGCACCACGGCCCGGGCCAGGGGGTGTTCGCTGCCCTGCTCCACGGCCGCGGCCCAGGCCAGCACCTGAGCCTCATCGTAGCCCGCGTCCAGGGGCGCTACATCGGTCACCACGGGCTGGCCTAAGGTCAGGGTGCCGGTTTTGTCGAAAGCCACCACCTGGGTGCGGGCCAGTTCTTCCACGAACACACCGCCCTTGATGAGCACCCCATGCCGGGCCGCGGTGCCCAAAGTGGCCACCATGGTAATGGGAATGGACATGACCAGCGCGCACGGCGCGGCGGCCACCAGGAACACCGTGGCCCGTTCCAACCACAGGGCCCAGGGCCCCAGGCCCAGCAGGGGCGGCACCACGGCCAACAATGCGGAAGTGGCCAGCACCGCGGGGCTGTAGCGCCGGCCAAAGGCTTCAATCCAGCGTTGCTGGCGGCCTTTGCGCTCCTGAGCCTCTTCCACCATGTGGATGATGCGCTGGAGGGTGTTCTCCGCGTAGGGTTTGGTGGCGCGCACCACCAGCACCCCCTGCTGATTGACGCTGGCCGCGAAGACCGGGTCGCCGGGGCCCTTTTCCACCGGTATGGATTCGCCGGTGATGGGCGATTGGTCCACGCTGGAACGGCCTTCGAGCACGATGCCGTCGGTGGGCACGGCCTGGCCGGGCTTGACCACGAACACATCGCCGGGCTGCACTTCCTGGGCCGGAATCTCAACTTCCCGGCCGTTGCGCCGCACCCACGCGGTTTTGGGGGCCAGCTTCATCAGGGCCCGCACCGCGGCCCGGGTCTTGGCTTCGGTGTACCCTTCCAGGGCCTCGGAGATGCTGTAGAGGAAGACCAGCATCGCGCCTTCGGAAGCCTGGCCCAAGAACACGGCCACCACCGCGGCCAGGCCCATGAGCAATTCGATGCCCACCTGCCGTTCATGGCGCAGCATTTCCCAGGCTTCGCGGCCAAAATAGTAGCCGCCGATGAGAATGCCGGCGATGTAGAGCACCAGGGGAACCACCTCCGGCGCGGCCAACGCGCCGGCCGCGGTGCCCAAGGCCCACAGCACGCCGGCGGCCGCGGAGGTCAGCACTTTGGGGTTGCGCCACCAGGGCGGCAGTTGGGCGTCCAGGTCCCCCTCGTGGGGCGGGAAGCCCAAGCGGGCCAGATGGGCCTTGATGTCGGCCTCGGTGAGATGGGTGGGGTCGTAGGTCAGGCGCACCTTGCCGCTGCGGGGGTAGACGGTGATGTCGGTCAGGCCCGGCAGGGGTGCGAGGCCGCGTTGAATGGCGGCCGCGTCGTGTTCGCAATCCAGGTTGGCCACGCGAATCTCGGTGATTTGGGGCATGGCGTTTTACTCCGGGTATCAAAATGGCCGGAACCCGGGGGCCGCGTCAGCCGTGCAGCACATGGTCCAGGCCCATGCAGTACAGCGCGGCCACATGGTCGTCGTCCAGGCTGTACCACACATGGCGGCCCATGCGCTGGGCCCGCACCAAACGCAGCTGGCGCAGTGTGCGCAGCTGGTGCGAAACGGCCGAGACGGAGACGCCCACCGCGCTGGCCAGCTGATGCACCGTAGCCCGCCCGTGATGCATCATCTCGGCGATGAGGCGCAGGCGGGTGGGGTCGGCCAGGGCGCGGAAGATTTCGGCCAGGCGCTGCGCGGTGTCGGGTTCCAGCGGGTAAGGACAGGACTCGGTCATGGCCCACCTCCTCGGTTCCCCCGTCAGCAAATTCTTGAACAATTGCTCAAGTATTGTACACAGGTGGCGGGCCCTTTGTCAAGCCCTGCGCGGGAGAATGGTTGGAAGTTGGTAGTTGGAAGTTGGTGGTTGGTGGTTGGAAGGTGATGGGGGCGGGCGTGCTAACCGCTCCCCTGCTCGCCGCTCTTTTCCTTCCGTGTCCCTTTGCGTTTATCTGTGGTTTCGTCTCTCTCTCGGGCGACCTGGCGGGTCGCCCCTACCGCTACCGCGGCGGGCGCAGCGCCGCGCGGCCCTACCGGGCTCTCTGCTGACCGCTGACTGCTGACTGCTCTTTTTCATCCGCGTCCATCCGCGGTTTTACCCCCTGGCGGCGCCGGGCCGCCGCAATCCAAAGGGCGCAGCACACCATGTCCCTACCGTGCTCCCTGCTCCCTGCTGACTGCTGCCTGCTCTCATTCATCCGCAGTTTCATCCCCCGGGTGGGATGCCCTTTGACACTGCCGCCTCATGGTACAATGAAGGCACTATGAACGCCTCGCGCGCGTGTGTGTTCCCCCACCCCCAGGGTTTGGCCGGCCGGGGCGCGGGCCGGGCCTTGCGCGCGTTGAGGCGCAGGATGTCGCCGAACGAGGGCTGGGTGGCCCTCGTGTTGCTTTAAATCCCCTGTATGCGAGGAGGCCGTATGACCCATTACGCATTCGACCACATTTTGAGCGACGAGCACCGCATGATTCGCGACGCGGCCCGGGAGTTCGCCCAAAACGAAATCGCGCCCATCGCCCGCGAATTCGACGAAAGCGAAAAATTCCCCCTGGAGACCGTGCGCAAGATGGGTGAGATGGGCTTCATGGGCATCGAAATTCCCGAGGAATATGGCGGCGCGGGCATGGACACCTTGGCCTATGTGCTGGCCCTGGAAGAAATTGCCAAGGTGGACGCTTCCCACGCCACCATCATGTCGGTGAATAACTCGCTGTTCAACTACGCCATCCTCACCTTCGGCACCGAGGAACAAAAGCGCAAGTACATCACCCCCGTGGCCTCGGGCCAGGCCATTGGCGCTTATGCCCTGACGGAACCGTCGTCGGGTTCCGACGCGGCCAACATGCGCACGCGCGCGGTGCGAGACGGCGATTTCTACATCATCAACGGCCGCAAGTCGTGGATTACCAGCGGCCCGGTGGCCGACTATGTCATCGTCTTCGCCATGACCCAGCCCGAGAAGCGCCACAAGGGCATCACCGCGTTCATCGTGGAAGCCGACTGGCCCGGCTTCATCCGCGGCAAGCAGGAAGAAAAGCTGGGCATTCGGGCCTCGGCCACCAGCGAACTGGGCTTCGAGGACCTGCGGGTTCCGGCCGAAAACCGCTTAGGCGAAGAGGGCCAGGGCTTCAAAATTGCCATGACCGTGCTCGACGCGGGGCGCATTGGCATCGCGGCTCAGGCGTTGGGCATTGCCGAGGGTGCGTATGAATACAGCCGCCAGTATGTGCAGGAGCGCCAGGCCTTTGGCAAGCCCATCGGCGAATTCCAGGGCACGGGCTTCAAAATCGCGGACATGAAGATGCGCATCGAGGCGGCCCGGGCCCTGCTCTACAACGCCGCGCTGGCCAAAGAGCGGGCCAAGACCACGGGCGAGCGCTTCACCCTGGCGGCCAGCATGGCCAAGCTGTTCGCCTCCGAAACCGCGGTGTATTGCACCTGGGCCGCCATTCAGATTCACGGCGGCATGGGCTACTCCAAGGAACTGCCCCTGGAGCGCTTCTACCGCGATGCCAAGATTACCGAAATCTACGAGGGCACCAGCGAAATCCAGCGCCTGGTCATCGCCCGCATGGAAACGGGCCTGCGCCTGATTTAGGCGCTGGTCGTGCGGCCGCGGGTGGGGGAACCCGCGCGCGGCCGCGCGCCTTGGGCAAGGGACCATGACTGTCGCCGGTTCCGCCCCCCCTTTGACCGCACCGCCCCTCGCCTGGCGGGCCGCGCTGGACCCGCTGCCTTTGCCCGCCTGGCGCTACTATGCCCGGGTCGGTTCCACCAACGATGTGGCCCGGGCCTGGGCGCAGCAAGGCGCAGCCGAGGGCTGCCTGGTGCTGGCCGAGGCGCAAACCGCGGGCCGGGGGCGGCGGGGCCGGGCCTGGCATACCCCCGCGGGTCGGGCGTTGGCCCTGAGCCTGGTGGTGCGCCCCTTGCCCGGGGAAGAAGCGCACCTGAATCGCTACGCGGCCTGGGCCGCGCTGGCCATGGTTTTGGCGCTGGAAGGGTACGGCGTGCCGGCGCGGCTCAAATGGCCCAACGATTTGCTGCTGGCCGGGCGTAAAATCGGCGGCGTGCTGGCCGAAGCGACCTGGCAGGGGGAACGCCCCCGGGTCGTGGTGGTGGGCCTGGGCCTCAATGTGTTGCAGGGCAGCGCGCCGCGGCCCGAGGCCGTGGATTACCCCGCGGGGGATATCGAAAGCCTGACCGGCCGGCGTTTGCCCCGGCCGGCGTTGGTGGCCGCGTTTTGGCGGCGCTGGGCCTGGTGGCGGCCGCACATCGGGCAGCCGGCCTTCGTGCACGCCTGGGAAGCCCGGCTGGCCTGGCGCGGTCGGGCCGTCGAAGTACGCCCCCCCGCGGGCGAATCCGTCAGGGGGGTGCTGCTGGGCCTGACGCCCGAGGGAGGGCTGCGGGTGCGCACGGCCGAGGGCGAACGCGTCGTTCACCACGCGGCCACCGTGCGGCCCGCGCCGGCCTGAGGCTTACTTGTACACACCTCCTCGCCACCACGGTTGGAGACGGGCCGCTGGTGCGGCCAAGGGCTTCAAATCCCCCTCCCCAACGCCTCCCCTTCGTAAGGGGGAGGCGTTGAGCGCGCCCTCGCCCCTGCGCGGCAGCCGGGTTCCCCCTCCCCTCATAGGGGAGGGGTTTTGGGCCAGCCGCACCCGTCCCTTTGGCCCTGGCAACGGCGCCTGGCCTTCGAACCCGGCGCGCCCGCCCGACGCGCGTTTGCGCGGCCCCGCCTGAGCGTAAAATGAAACACACGCCCGTTTAGGCTCCCGAAATCTTAAAAAATTCTGGATTTTTGACGGCTCTATCTTGACGAGGGTCCGCGCCTTTGCTATTTTCACCATAGAAATATTTCCCCAAAAACAAAGGTGTTGGTGGCCAACCGGCGAGCTGTGGAGGGAGACGGATGGCATTTTTGCCAAGGCATCTGCTCCAGGCCAGCGTCATTTTCCTCTTATTGGCCATTGGTGTGCCACAATCCGTCCAGGCCGCGGTCTCGGCCGCGCCTTCTTACCGCATCCAGGGCACAGTGTACCTCGACACGGGTGGCGACGGCGACATTACCGGCGACCCGGCCGCGGCCAATGTGCGTGTCCACCTCTTTCGCGACGACGGCGACGGCCAACCTGACGCCGGCGATGTCTGGGTCGGCGCGACCACCGCGACCACGGGCACCTTCCTCTTCTTCGTCCCCAATGGCACTTACTGGC
>JALSPJ010000020.1 GCA_026985995.1 Anaerolineales bacterium | reverse complement strand
AGTGGAGCGACGAGGAGACCATCAACCGCCTGTTGAAGCGCTGCGCCCTGGACGATACCGAAGGCACCCTCATTGCCCAGGGCGCGCGCTCTATCCCCCGCAAATCCGTGGCCGAGTTCGCCTGGGTGGTGGGCATCCCCGAGCGGGTGCGCACCGAGTCTTACTTCCATGTGCGCTACGCGCAGGAGCGGGGCGGCGAAGAAGGGGTCTCCCAGCCCATCTTCCACCGGCCCGCGTCGTCGGGCGTGTATGCCAGCGTGGCCACTTTCGAGGTCGCCCGCATCGGCTTCAACGACATCAGCCAAACTTACGCCCTGGACGAAGGCGAGCGGCTGCGGCGCTATGCGGCGTTCCTCAAGAGCGTGCTCTACACTTATGTGGAACCCAGCGGCGCGATGCGGGGCACGCAGAACCCGCACATCGTGGCCTTCGAGGGCGTGGTCACCGTGAGCTATGGCGTGCTGCCCGCGCCCACGGTAAGCCCCCTGGCGAAAAATTATATCGACCAGGTGGAGGCCATTGCCCGGGCCCTGGACCCCGAAGGCGCGACCCTGGAAGTGCGCCGGTTCGACGATATGGCCACTTTCGCGGCCATCATGCGCGACCTCATCGCCACGACCCGACCGTATCGCTTGTTTGACCGCGCGGACCAGGAGGCGTGAGCCCGTGGCCTGCAACTCCTGGCCGACCGGCAGCCCGCAGGAACCACGCGGGAGGTGACCCATGCCCTGGTTGATTGCCCAATATGTGCCCGTGGGTCTGTTCTCGCTCAAGCACGGCGAGGCCACCTCGACGGGCGGTAAGGGCCTGCTCATTCCCACGCCCTTCGCCCTGCGCACCGCGCTGGTGGATGCCGCCTTGCGGGTGCAGGGTCGGCAGCACGCGGCGCGCATCTTCGAGATGGTCAAAGGCCTGGACCTGGCCCTGCAGCCGCCGCCTTACGCGGTGAGCAACGGCGTGCTCATCAGGGTGCTCAAGCCCGAGCGCGGGGATTCGGCCAAGGCCGCGGCCCGCTTCTTCCAGCGCACCATTGCCTTTCGGGAGTTCGTCCAATGGCAAGGCACCTTGGGCCTGGCGTTGGGTTCCCCCCAGACCCAGGTGCTGGCGCAAGTGGCCGCCTGGCTGCCCCACATCACCTATCTGGGCAAGCGGGGCGGTTTTGTCCAATTGGCCCGGCCGCCGCGGCTGGCCGATGACCTGCCCGCGGGCTTTATTCCCCTCCGTCCGCAAGCGCCGCAAGCTGGCTTTCCCCTGGGCCTGGTGCAGCGGGTGGACGATTGGGGCCCCAGCCTGACCTGGGAGCGGCTGAATGTCTACAGCCGCGAACGCATTCGCCTCGGCTGTGACCGGGTGCGTTATGAGGTGGTGGTGCCCTATGCCCTGCAGCAGGCCGGGCGGGGGTTTACCGTCTATGCCGCGGAATGAGCCCGGGCTGGCGCGCGCCGGCCTGGCCTCGCATTCCTCAGGAGGATGAACATGAACCTGGAACAACTGCTCCGTGAATTGCGCTGGCGCGAGGTGTATCAGGAAACCTGGCCGGCGCGCGCGGCCCGTTACGCCCCGCTGCCCGCCTGGCTGCCCGATGCGCTGCGGGCCCAGCTGCAGCAGCGTTACCCCCAGGGGGTGTATGCCCATCAGGCGGCCGCCCTGGAAGCCTTTCGTCAAGGTCACCATGTGGCGCTGACCACGGGCACCGCGTCGGGCAAGTCGCTGGTGTTTTACCTGGCCGCGCTCACCCTGCTGGCGCAGGACCCCGACGCCCGCATCGCGGCGTTGTATCCGCTCAAGGCCCTGGGCCGCGAGCAGGAGGACCGCTGGCGGCAGTGGCTGACCGCGCTGGGTTGGCCTGCGGAGGCCGTGGCCCGCATCGACGGCGATGTGCGCGACTGGAAGCGCCGGCAAGACATCTTGCGCACCGCGCGCGTGGTGCTGTTTACCCCCGATGTGTTGCACGCCAGCATTTTGTATCGTCTCGACGATCCCGCGGTGCTCGATTTCTTCCGCCGGCTGGCCCTGATTGTGGTCGACGAGGTGCACACTTACACCGGCGTTTTCGGCTCCAATGCGGCCTTCTTTTTCCGCCGCTGGCGGCACGCGCTGCGTTTGCTGCGCGCCAAAGAGCCGCAATGGGTGGCGGCCTCGGCTACGGTGCGCGCGCCCCGGCAACACTTGCACAACCTCTTTGGGGTGGCCTTTCATCTCGTCGATGCGGCGCAAGACGCCTCGCCCCGGGCGCCCTTGACGCTGCATTTGGTGGAACCGCCCGGGGGCAAAGACCGCCTTTCGGCCCTGGCCGAATTGCTGTACGCGCTGGCCCAACACACCGGACACCGTTTTGTCGCCTTCGTCGATAGCCGCAAGCAGGTGGAAATCCTTTCTTCCATTGTGCGGCGCTTCAAGCCCGAGGCCGTGCCCGAGACCGAGGACGACGGTGAACCCGCGGCAGGCCGCTTGTATGGCGTTTTGGAGCAGGCTGCCATTTTGCCCTATCGGGCCGGGTATGAATACGACGACCGGGCGCTCATTCAGCACCGCTTGACCCGTGGGGACCTCAAGGGGGTCATCAGCACCAGCGCGTTGGAGCTGGGTATCGACATTGGCCACCTGGATGTGGCCGTGCTGGTGGGGGTGCCGCCCACCATGACCAGCTTCACCCAGCGCATTGGGCGGGTGGGGCGGCAGGGGCCCGGCCATGTGGTGGTCGTCAACACCGGTTCGCCCCAAGACCGGGCCCTCTTTCGTCATCCCCAGGAAGCCCTGCATCGGCCCCCGGCCGAAAGCACCCTGTACCTGGAAAACCGCTATCTGCAATACATCCACGCGCTGTGCCTGGCCGCGCTGCCCGATGGCGAAGACGCGCGCTTGCGCAAGGCGTTGCAATCCCCGACCGGCGCCGAAGCCCCCGATGACGAACACGCCGCGGCTCCACCGACTTTTGAGACGCCGGTCGCCTGGCCGCCGGGGTTCGCGCGTTTGTGCCAGGAAGTGCGCACGGGGCAGGTGGCCCGGGAGCTCAGCAACTGGGCCCTGGGCGCGCAAAACGATGTGCCCCAGCGGGTCTATCCCCTGCGGGATATCGAGCCCCAGTTCGAGGTCGTCGAACGCAGGGGCGGCATCGAGCGACATTATGGCCGGCTTTCACATTACCAGGTGCTGAACGAGGCTTACCCCGGCGCGGTGTATTATTATGTCGGACAGCCGCTGCGGGTGCTCCGGGTCAGCCAGCGCAGCCGCCGCGTTCTCGTCAAACGGGAGCGCCACTACACCACCACGCCCATCAAATTCGCCCGGGTGCAACCCAGCCTGCGCCCCGAGGCGGTTTACCAGGCCTGGGCCTGGGGCTCTTCGGCGCCGTTGGTGGCGCTGGAAACCGAACTGACCATTACCGAAGAAGTGTCGGGGTATAAGGAAGTGCGCGGCACCCAGCGCACGAAAGAGCAATATCCCAATCTGTATTGGGAACTGCCGCGTTTCAAGCGCGCCTATTACAGCACCGGCGTGGTGTTGACCCACCCGGCCCTGGCTGTTCTCGAAAGTCGGCAAGCGCGAGCCCTGGCCGAGCGGCTGCTGGAGGCCTTTTTGCTCACCGTGCCGCTGGAGCGTCAGGAAATCGGCGTGGCCGTGGGGCATTGGGCCGTGGGTCATGCACCCTTCTTTGAGGAGGGCCAACCCTTCATCGCTTTCTACGAGCGGGTATATGGCGGTCTGCACCTCACGGGCCGCTTGCTGGAAGATTTGCCTCGCCGCCTGCAACAGGTGTTGACCGTGGCGCAGCGTTGGTTCGACCAGGCGGGTATCTTGCGCCCCCCGGCCGAGCACGAGTTGCTCGCGACCTGGCTGCAGCACCTGGAAACGCACGAACCCCAGCCCGTGTCGCTGGACCCGCTGCTGCGCACCGTGGGCCACACCGAAGGCGACCGGGTGCGGGTCATCGCGCCGGGCAGTCGCGGCCGCGTGGAGTCGGACCATCAGCTCAAAGACTTCCTGGTGCGCGGTTACTTTTATTCGCCCACGCGGGGCCTGCAATACAAGGGCGTGCTGTGCGCGTATTACCTGACCGAGCCGTCTGAACGCAACACCGAGATGCAATTCGGCGTGGAGGAAGTGCGCGCCATTCCTGGCGTGAGCTGCATGGGCTGGTATCATTTGGAAACCGGCGAATTCGAACCTGACCCCGCGGTGGCGTGTCGCGCGGAGGACGATTGCCAGCCTTTGGAGCGCTGAAGTCGGCCTTGGGCGGCCCGCCCTCCGCTGGGCCGCCCTTTCTTCTTTTCGGGAGGTTACCATGTCCGAAACGCAACTTACCTGGGACGCGTTCCCCCTGCGGGTGCACTGGCTCACCTTTGAGATACGCACCCTCACGCCCGTGCGCCTGCCGCCTTTCAAAGGCTCCACCTTTCGGGGCGCGTGGAAGGAAGTGCTGACCCGGGCCTATTGCACCGCGTCGCCCGAAGAGCGCGCCCGGCCCGGTCACGCCGATACCTGTCCCGCCTGTTACCTCACCGAACGGGAAAACGACCCTGAAGCCCGCAAGCCTTACGCGGTGCGCCCGCCCCTCACCCACGAAACCGACTTCCCACCCGGCGCGGTGCTCACCTGGGGCATTACCTTGCTGGGCCCTTCGTGGCTGCTGTTGCCCTATGTGCTCTCCGCGGCCAAAAACATGGGCCGGGTGGGCATTGGCTGGCAGCCTCATCCCCGTAACGGCAAGCGCCGTCGGGGGCGCTTCGAGTTGCAAACCATCTACGCGGAGCATCCCTTGCGGCGCTGGCCCCGAGAGCCGATTTACACCCTGGCCATGCCCATCGTGGTCACGCCCCAAAACGGAGCCATTACCGCGACCGATATTACCGACGAAGCCCGGCGCTGGGTCGACGCTCTGCCCCCAAGGGGCGACCTGCGGTTGCATTTCCTCACCCCCTTGCGGTTGGTGGAAAAAGGCCGTCTGATGCGGCGTTTCGTCCCGGAGGCGTTCTTCCGCCGTTTGCTCGAGCGCCTGTTCATGCTGGCCGGTGAATTTGGCGATCCGCCTTTGGAGGATACTCGGGGCCAGCTGCGAGCCGCGGTGCACGGCCTGGAGCCATGGATGGCACAGGTGCGGGTGGTCGAGGACCGCACCTGGTGGTGGGACATCCAGGGCCATTCGTCCCGGCTGCGGCGGTCCCAGCCTTTAGGCGGCCTGATGGGGGAAGTGACCCTGCGCGCGCCCCGGGAAGCGTGGGCCGTCCTGCTTCCGCCATTGCTCTGGGGCGAAGTGGTGCAGGTGGGCAAGAATGTGGTCAAAGGCCAGGGGCTGTATACGGTGGAGGTGGCCCACCCAGAGGCGGAGGAGAGTGCGGTGCGCTCCTGAGGGCATTGGGCAGGCCCGGTCCGCGGCAGCGCATTCAGGAAGGGAAGGCCTGTGGC
>JALSPJ010000019.1 GCA_026985995.1 Anaerolineales bacterium | reverse complement strand
GGTGGCCGAAGAAGCCGGCATTCTGCCCGAGGAACTGGAACTCTACGGCCCTTACAAGGCCAAGGTCAAGCTGGACATTTTGGAACGCCTCAAGGACCGGCCCAACGGCAAATACATCGTGGTCACCGCCATCACGCCCACGCCTTTGGGCGAAGGCAAAACCACCACCACCGTGGGCCTGAGCCAGGCCTTGGGCGCCCACCTGGGCCAAAAGGTGTTCACCGCCATTCGCCAGCCCAGCATGGGGCCCACTTTCGGCATCAAAGGCGGCGCGGCCGGCGGCGGCTACAGTCAGGTCATCCCCATGGAAGACTTCAACCTGCACCTCACCGGCGACATTCACGCGGTGAGCATTGCCACCAACCTGCTGGCCGCGGCCCTCGATACCCGCATGTTCCACGAATCCCGCCAGAGCGACGAGGCCCTGTTCCGCCGCCTGTTCCCCGTGAAGAACGGCGTGCGGCAAATCCCCCGGGGCTACCGCTACCGCATGGAAAAACTGGGCATCAAGCCCGAGGACCTGGACAACCTGCCTCCCGACAAACTGCGCAAGCTGGTGCGCCTGGATGTGGACCCCAGCACCATCACTTTGCGCCGGGTGGTCGATGTCAACGACCGCCTGCTGCGGGAGGTGGAAATCGGCCTGGGTCCCGACGAAAAGGGCTTCACCCGCCGCACGGGCTTCGACATCAGCGTGGCCAGCGAAATCATGGCCATTCTGGCCCTGGCCACCAGCCTCAAAGACCTGCGGGAGCGCCTGGGCCGCATCGTGGTGGGTCTGGACCGGGAGGGCAACCCCGTGACCGCCGAAGACCTGGCCGTGGCCGGCGCGCTCACCGTGCTGATGAAAGACGCGCTCAAGCCCAACCTGATGCAAACCCTGGAAGGCACCCCCGTGTTCGTCCACGCGGGGCCCTTCGCCAACATCGCCCACGGCAACAGCTCCATCGTCGCCGACTACATCGCCCTCAAGCTGGCCGATTATGTCATCACCGAAGCCGGCTTTGGCGCGGACATTGGCTTCGAGAAATTCGCCGACATCAAGACCCGCTACTCAGGCCTGACGCCCAACGCGGCCGTCATGGTGGCCACGGTGCGGGCCCTCAAGATGCACGGCGGCGGCCCCAAGGTTTCGCCGGGCAAACCCCTGGACCCGGCCTACACCCAGGAGAACCTGGAACTGCTGCGGGCCGGGCTGCCCAACCTCATCCACCACATCCAAACCGTCCGTAAATACGGCATCCCCGTGGTGGTGGCCATCAACGCCTTCTCCACCGACACCCCGGCGGAGCATGAGCTCATCCGCCAGGCCGCGCTGGAGGCCGGCGCGTTCGACGCGGTGGTCACCCGCCACTGGGAGCTGGGCGGTGAAGGCGCGGTGGACCTGGCCAAGGCCGTCATGAAGGCCACCGAGCAGCCCTCTCAGTTCCGCTTCCTCTACGACCTGGACCTGCCCATCAAGGAGAAAATCGAAATCATCGCCCGGGAGGTCTACGGCGCGGATGGGGTGGACTTCGAGCCCCTGGCCGAAGAGCGCATCGCGGAATACACCCGCCTGGGCTACGACAAGCTGCCCATTTGCATCGCCAAGACGCACCTGAGCATCAGCCACGACCCCAACCTGAAGGGCGCGCCGCGAGGCTTCCGGGTGCCGGTGCGGGATATTCGCCTTTCCGCGGGTGCGGGCTTCCTGTATCCGCTGGTGGGCAAGATTCGCACCATGCCCGGTTTGCCCACCCGCCCGGCCTACATGAATGTCGACCTGGACCTGGAAACGGGCCGGGTGGTGGGGCTCTTCTAAGCCCGGCGGTTGGGGGAACCCCTCCGGGAACGACCGGCCTGGAGGTTGACGCGCCAGGCCCCGCCCGCGCGATGGCCCGCGCGGGCGGGGCTTTTGCATTGGGCCCCTATCGCTTGGATGGCTCACACAGGGGCACGGGGAACACGGAGAGGGAGGGGTTGGATGTTGGTGGTTGGTAGTTGTGGTTGGTAGTTGGTGGTTGGTGGTTGGTAGTTGGAAGTTAGCGGGTGCCGCGCGTTGCTCCCTGCTGTGTGCTGCCTGCTTCCTGCTCTTTTGCATCCGCGTTCCTTCGCGGTTACATCTCCCGGGCGCGGCCCGCCACGCCCCTACCGCGGCGGGCGACCAGCCGGGTCGCCCCTACCGGGCTCCCTGCTCCCTGCTGACTGCTGTCATTCATCCACGGTTGCATGCCTGTAAACCCCTCCCCCCGAACCCCCTCCCCTCGTAGGGGAGGGGGAATTGGGCCGCCGCGAAGGGCCCGGGACGCGGCAACCCCTCCCCCTTACGAAGGGGGAGGGGTTGGGGAGGGGGATTTTGAACCGCATGGCCGCGCAGGCGCCGCCTACCCAAGCAGCGCCGGGTCGCCCCTACCGGGCTGGTCGCAGCACGCTGCGCCCCTACCGTGCTCCCTGCTGCCTGCTTCCTGCTCTTTACTGGTCCGCGGCCTCGTCGCCGTCCGCTCCTCGGCCGTTGGGCCCGCGGTTTTGTGGGTTGGGTGTGCTGCGGGCGCTGGGCCGCAGGTGCCCGGCCAGCAGGGCCGTGGCCACCTCGGCCAGCCGTTGCTCCAGGTTGGTGAAGGGATGCGCGGTGGTGCGCATCACGCCCACCACGCCGAAGGTGCTCCCGGCCCAACGCAACGGCAGCAGCAAGGCCACCTGGCCCAGCACATGCACGGGGAATTTCTCCAGCGCGGGGCGTTGGATGAGCAGGGATTCCCCCGAAAGCAGCACCAGCTCACTCAGCCCGTCTTGCCAGGCCCGGCTCGCGGCGTCCTTCACCCAGCCCGGAGGCAGGTTGTAGTAGCTCACCAAGCGCAGGGTGCTTTGCTCCCCCTGACCTACCCGCAGCGCCAGCCAGGCGCGCTGGGCCTGGATAAGGCCCACTAAGGCCTGCATGAATTGGGGCAAGAGCATGGCCCGCCGGGGAATGTCGCTGACCAGGCGGGCGATTTTCTGCAAGCCGGCCAGCTGGCGTTCGATGCGCCGCGCGTCCTTGCGCATGCGGCGCACCTGGGCCACGGCTTCTTGATACGCCAGGCGCAGGCGCTGGCGTTCCAAATTGCGTCGCACAACCTGGGCCACTTCGGCCTCGCTGGTGGGCCAGAGGATGAAATCCGCGGCCCCTAACCGCAGCGCCTGGACGATGTCGTGTTCCTCCCCCTTGCGGGCGATGAGCACCACGGGCAAAGTGCGGCCCAAAGTTTGCACCGCGGCAATCAGGTCCCGGCCGCTCAGGTCCGGCAGGCGGGTGTCGACCAAAATCAGGTCATAGGGTCGGCGGGTGATTTCCAAAATGGCTTCTTGCACGCTGTGCACCGGGCGAATTTCCAGGTCCTGCTCGGGCGCCCAGCCGCTTTCGGCAAAGGCGCGCAACAGGTCCATGTTGTGGGTGACCAACAACAAGCGTCCACGAGCCAAAGGCGCGGTGTTCATAGGCGTTCCTTTTCAGATGTGCGGGTGGTGTCGGCGTCCGCGTCCTCAGGGGGCGACGATGCCGCGCGTTGGGGTTGGGCATCGTCGGCTTTGCTGCGCAAATGGGGGAAGAGGATGACCTCGCGAATGCTGTGCTGGTCGGTGAAGAGCATGGTCAGGCGGTCGATGCCCATGCCAAAGCCGCCGTTGGGCGGCATGCCGTAGCGCATGGCTTGCAGGTAATCCTCGTCCAGGGGGTGGCGTTCTTCGTCGTCGGCGGCATAAGTGCGGCCCTGTTCCAAAAAGCGGGCCTCCTGGTCCAGGGGGTCGTTGAGCTCGGTGAATGCGTTGCCCAACTCCATGCCGCCCATGAAGAGCTCGAAGCGCTCGACGGTTTGCGGGTCGCCGGGCTTGCTCTTGGCCAGGGGCGAAATGTCACGGGGATAATCGTACACGAAGGTGGGCTGGATGAGGTTGGGTTCCACAAAAGTGCTCAACATCCAGTCCAGCAGCTTGCCCCATGAGGGTTTGGGCGGCGGCTGATGGCCTTGTTCCCGCAGCGCGGTGTTCAACGCTTCCAAAGTGCGGTGTTGCTGAATGTCGATGCCCGTGGCCTCCAGCAGCGCGTCGCGCATGGTGATGCGCTTCCACCGGGGGGCCAGGTCGATGGTGTGGCCCTGATAGCTGAATTGCAGCCCGCCCAGCACTTCTTGGGCCACGCTGCGCAGCATGTCTTCCACGAAATCCATCACTGTGAAGTAATCCGCGTAGGCCATGTAGAATTCCAGCTGGGTAAATTCGGGATTGTGCTTGAAGGAAATACCCTCGTTGCGGAAGTCGCGGCCGATTTCGTACACCCGCTCGAACATGCCCACCAGCAGGCGTTTGAGATAGAGCTCGAAGGAAATGCGCAGATAGAGCTGCTGCTTGAGCTGGTTGTGATAAGTGACGAAAGGCCGCGCGGCCGCGCCGCCGTAGATGGGCTGCAGAATGGGCGTTTCCACTTCCAGAAAGCCGTGCGCGTCCAAGTAATTCCGCAGCGCGCGCACGATTTTGGCCCGGGTGCGGAAGATTTGGCGCACCTCGGGGTGCACGGCCAGGTCCGCGTAGCGTTGGCGATAGCGCAGCTCGGGGTCCGAGAAGGGCGAGTGCTTCGTTTTCTTGGCCGCCGGCAGGGGCGTGATGGCCTTGGCCAGCATTTTGAAATCGTGCACCCGCAGGGTGGGCTCGCCCGTGCGGGTGCGGAACATTTCCCCTTGGGCCTGGATGAAGTCGCCGATGTCGAAGAATTTGTTGAAGAATTTGAGCCGTTCTTTGCCCAGTTCGTTGACCCGCAAGAACAACTGCAGGCGCCCGTGCTCGTCTTCGATGTGGGCGAAGGTGATTTTGCCCATCTGACGCACGGCCCGCAGCCGACCGGCCACCGTGGCCGGCACCGTGGGCGCGTCGGGGCCCTGCTTTTCGGCTTCCAGAAAAGCCTCGATGGCCTGCCGGGTGGTGTGGGTGCGTTCCGCTCGGTTGGGGTAGGGCTCGATGCCCTGGGCCCGCATTTGCTCGATTTTGCGCAGGCGTTCTTGCTCCAGCGGGGTGTAACTGCGAGGGCTCATGGGCCTGTTCGCTCCTGGCCGTTAGGGTTGCTGCGCCGGCGAGAGACGCAAACCTAAGTATAACATGCTTCCGCGCTCCGCCCTGGGACAAAGCCGGTTTTGGTTCCCCTTCGTCATGAGGAGGGGCTGAGGCGGCTCCGGCCCTTCGCGGCGGCCAAATTCCCCCGCCCCTCCATGGGGGTTAGAGGGAAGGGGTTTGGCAAGCCGCGCCCCCTTCGATTTTGGCCCTTCATCACGCCGCGATAAGGGCCGAGCAAACCGCGGGATGCTCCGGGCCCGTCGTCAGCGGGGGCAAAAGGCGTGGGCGTCGCGCCGCTCCACAAGCCCCGCCTGGCCGCCCGGGCCTCGGCTTCGGCGGCCAAAAATTGCGGCCCGCACGCGTGGTCGGTCACATAATACCAGGCCA
>JALSPJ010000018.1 GCA_026985995.1 Anaerolineales bacterium | reverse complement strand
ACCAGGTGGAATTCATCGCCCCCTACACCCGCGAAGAGCAGCCCGTCTACCTGGTGGGCGACCTGTGGGCGCGACGCGATGCACCCTCGGAAATTCACCACAACGCCGCGACCATCCCCCTCCCGTGGGAACAAGCCCTCCAGCGCCTGCAAATCGGCGGTGAGCGGGGCTACGGCTGGGGGCGCATTCACCTGGTGAGGGAGCCTCAAAGCCAGCCTCAACTCAGCTGGGGTGAGCCTTGGGCGTGGAACGCGGCGAACGACGAAGTTGTGCTTAAAGCGACGAACGCCAATGGCATACGCCTCCCCGCCCATGCCCTGGCCGTGGATTTCACCGACACGGAACGGGCCCCTCATGGCCTCCAGGGGGCGGTGGAGCCCTGGCTGGGGTGGGAGCGTACGGTCACGGGTGGGCGCCTCTCCCAGGCCCGCATCATGTACGCGCCGGGGACCAGGCTGGCAGCCGCGGACGCATCAGGCCTGACCCTCAGCGCGTGGGGCTATCTGTACGCGGCGGCGTAGCCGTCGGTTCCACCCCCGCCTCAAGTCCCTGGGGCAAATACGGCGGCAGGTCCGACCCCGGCGGGCCGTAGTGGCGCACCAGCTCCCGCACCAGCAGCGAATACAGCCCCTCGTGGCGCACCGTGGCCGTCGGTGTGGCGAGCCACAGCCCCGGCCGAAAGCCGTACGCGGCCAGCGCATCCACCCATGCCGGGTCGCGGGCGCAAATGTGCAGTATGGTGGCGTAGGTGTCGCGGCGGGCCGACACCCGGGGCGGCTGGTGGTCGCCCAACACGATGACCACCGCGTCGGGGTCCTCTAAGGCCAGCAGGAAGTCGCCGATTTGCGCCCAGGTATAGGCCACCGCATTCCAGTAATCCCGGCGCACCTGCGCGTGGGGCACTTGCTTCCAGGCCTCCAGGTCGGCCTTGCCGCTGCGGGGGTCGTGCATGTGGGCCAAAAGGCGCCAGTCGTCCACCACCGGCGGCAGCGGGGCCCAGGGATAGTGGGAGCTTTGCGTCAGATACACCATGAACACGGGCTGGCTTTGGCCCTGGGCCCATTCCCGCATAAAGCCCAGTACATACTGGTCCGGCGGCGCGGGGCCCCAGCCGTAGAGGGGGCCGTCATAGTTCAGGTCCTCGAAAGTCAGCCACACATCCATGCCGTAAAAGCGGCGGTTCTTCTCCATGAGGCTGGGCGAAAGGCGGCGGGCAATGGGGGTGACCCAGGCGTAAGTGTAGCCCTGGCGGTGCAAATAGCGGCCCAGGTTGGGGTAAGGCAGGGTCTGATACTGCTCGCGCAGGGCCAGGTACGCTTGTTGCTCGGTCACCCGCAGGCCAAACAGCGCGCTGGTGTAGGCCATCCACGAGCCGCCGCCCCACACGGGCGACTCGCTCAAGGTGGTGGCCATGTGCCAGCCGGCCTGGCGTAGGCGGGGTTCCCACTGGGCAAGCAACGCCTGATACGCGGCGCGCCAATCGCCCCGGCGGTAGAGCACGCTGCCGTACGATTCGAAAAAGAGGAAGTAAATGTTAGGCCGGCGCGTGAGCCGCGCGTCGCGGTAGTCGTACACCGCGAAGGGGTTGAGCCGGTGCAGTTGGGCCAGGTGGGCCTGGGAGCGCCGCGCGGCCTGCCAGTTGGTCAGGAGCTGGGCGCTCCAGCTGGGGAACACGGCATCCGCGGCGGCCAGGGCGGAAGGGCCCAGCCACATCGCTTCGGCCAGGGCCAGCAGCCATAGGGCGGTGAGGGTGACGCGCGTGGCCCGGTCTAAGGCGTGGGTAGGGGTTTGGGCCCACAGCACGCGGGTCAGGTAAGCCGTCAGCCCCAGCACGGCCAGCCCGGCCAGCGCGGCCAGGGCATATACATAGCGAGGAACCGGCAGCGAATCCAGCACGAAGGCCAGGCCACTGCGGATGAAAGCCAGGTCGTTGAAGAAATTGGGCCGGGTGTGGTAGAAGTTGACCATCACCGCGGCGTAGAGCTGGTAAACCCCGTCGAGGGCGAACAGCACGGCCAGGGGGAGCCACCACCGCCGCCCGCGGGGCCAGGGCAGCCAGACCCGCAACACGGCCAGCAGCAGCACTTCCACATGCAGGCGCAGCAGGTCCATGTGCTCGCGGCGCACCAGCAAGTCGTACCACGAGCGCACATCGCGGCCCAGGCGGGGCAGGGGGCTGCCCTCGGGGCCGGCCAGCAGCACCCCGGGCAACAGCAGCAGCGTGTTCAGCGCCACCAGCGCGGCCCAAAAACGCAGCGTGGGATGGGCCCAAAGGCGCCGCATCGCGACCAGGGGGCGCCACGACGCAGGCTTCGACAAAGGCAGCGAGGTCAGGGACATGGCGTTGCTCCTGCGACGAGGTTTGGAATCATTCTACAATGCCCTGCCTTCGGCCACAAGGGGCGTGCCGGGTCTCTGGGCTTTCGGATGGGCTTCTCGAACCAGCCTTCGGGGCGTCCGGGCCCCGCCGCGCGGCCCGCTGTCGGGTTCCCCCAGAGGGTGGGGCGCGGCGCCCGAGGCCGGGCGTTGCCATCGCGCCGGCGCGGGGAGGGAAAAAGCAGCCGCGGCCAGGGGCGGGCGCTCCCGGCCGCGGAGCCATGGGATGCCGTGGGCGAGGGTTATTCCAGCAATTGGAAGCGCAGCAGGCAGCGATGGGTGTTGGGGTCGACCTGGAAGTCGGTGATGGAAGTCGCGCCGCCGGTTTGCTTGCGCAGCGCGCTGGTGGCGATGTTGAGGAAGGGGCACATGAAAGGCTGCACGCCCGCGGCCAACAGTTCCTTTTCCACATCCATGAGGATGCACTTGTGCACATGCAGGGCCACGGTGCTGTCTTCCTTCTCGATGTCGAAGGTCTCGGCGATGGCCATGTCTTCCACAAAGCGCCGGCCGATTTCGGCCATCAGCTCGCCGGGGTCGCGGCCTTCCACCTGCAGCCCCTCCTTCTCCATCACCTCCAGCATCTCTTTGCCCACCGTGTTGGTCACGGCAAAAGACGCTTCGCCCAGCATGTTCCACAGGCCTTTTTCCAGGCCATACAACAACAGCGTGACCAGCTTATCCCACATTTTGCGTTGCTCCTGGTTCATTGCGGAGGAGTCCACCATAGTCCACCTCGCTTGCGAAAAAGATGGGGCTCAGGGGGCCTCAGGCCAACCCCTGGAGAATTTCGGCCAGTTTGGCGGTCACGGTGCGGGCCTCGGCGAAGGCCATGCCCAGGTTGACTTCCCGGGGCAGCACGCCCACGAACAGCACCCGCGGGGTGACGCTGCGCACCAGCAGATACCCATCGCTGCCCTCGATGAGGGTTTGCACGAACTGGCCCTCGTGCAGCTGCTGCATGGTGCGTTGGCTCAAGCCATACACCGCGGCGGACGAAGCCGCGATGAGGTTTTGGTCCGCATCCCGGCGGGGGAAGTTGGCGCTGTAAATCAAGCCGTCGGTGCCGACGACGGCTGCGCCGATGATGTCGGCCGATTCGTCGAGCAAATTGGCCAACAGCTCGGCGATGCGTTCCCGGGTCTTCTTGGGTCGGGTCATAGGGGTATCCTCCTGCGGGGGAAATGGGGCCGCAGCCGCGGACGACGCCTCGCTGGCCTCGTCCAGCTGCCGCAGCGCGTCGAGCAAGACGGCGTTCCAGGGGCGGGTGATGGTGGTGGTCGGCGGGGCCTGGTCGGGCACCAGGCGAAAAGTGCCGGCGCGGGCCTGAAGCGCGGCGGGCACGGCCGCTTCGCCCGTTTGCCCGTTGGGGCCTTCTGCGTGCACCACCTGCCCGTCCACGACGAACAAGCGCCAGACGCCCTGGGGCGTTTCCAGCACCACCGCGGTGGGTTGGTCCATCCCCTGGGCCAGCTCAATCAAATGGGGTAAATCGACGGTTTCCAGCGGGCCTTGCAGGCTCATGCGCCCTCCTTGTGGCGTTTAGGGAAGTTGCAGCAGTTCGCGGATGGTGTTGTTCATGGCGCGGCGGTAGGGGCGGCGGGGCGGCACCAGCACGGTCAAAATCAGGTCTTCCTCCACCCGAGGGATGAGGCGGGAGACGATGCGCGCGCCTTGCATGGTGCGCATGGTGATTTCGTCGGTCTTGAAATCGCCCACATACGATTCCAGCTGTTGGCCGGTGCGCAGGAAGGGGGGGGCGAACGCGGCCAGGATGTCAATGAGGTATTGGCGTTGGCCGGGTTCCAAAGTGCGGCTCCAGTCCGCGTGCACCGACGCGGCAAAGGGCAGGCCCTGAAAGTCGGTGAGCACCGCGGCCCACAAATCGTGGCCTTGGACCAGTTCTTCCAGCAAGGCGCGCCATGAACGACTGCGCAACAAAGCGGTTTCCGTGATATTCACGGAGTAGCCTCCTTGGGTTGTAAGACGAGGGTGAGGATGCGGGTAAAAGTTTCCTGGACGCCGACGCCGTGGCGCGCCTGAGCCGCAATCCAGGGATAGGGGCGGTCGGGGTTCAACATGCGGTACAGGCGCGCCGCGGGTAGGGCGTTTGGCAAGTCTTGTTTGTTGACTTGCACCACAATGGGGCGGTCGGTCATGCGCTGGGCTTGCAATTGGGCGTGCATTTCGCGCCAGAGGGCCAGGTTTTCGTGCAGCCGGGCGGGGTGGCTGTCGGCGACGAAGACGATGCCGTCGCTGCCCCGCAGCACCAGGTCTCGCACCCGCTGGTAGCGGGGCTGGCCGGGCACGGTGTACAGGCTGACCCTGGGCGTCAAACCTCCTACTTTGCCTAAATTGACTTGAATCAAATCGAAGAACAAGGTGCGGTCCCCCTGGGTGTCGAGGGAAAGCAAATCACTACGATAACGCGGGTCAATCATGCGTTGCAGTTGTTGCAAATTGGTGGTCTTCCCGGCCAAAGGCGGGCCGTAATAGACGATTTTGAGCAGAAGTTCACGGCGGTCCCAAAGAATGCGCATGATAACCTCTCGAGCGATGGGGCTGCGGGAACCGGCCGGCGAGGCCGCGCGGGCGCGCCGCGACCGGGCCGGCATGCCAGCCTGAGGGCGGTGGGCTTCAGCGGGCCCACAGGTTGCGAAAGAGGTCTTCGCCCGCGTCAGGCTGTTGGGGCAGCGGCGGTTGAGAGGCGGCCTCTTCCATCTGGAACAGGTTTTCCCACGCCACCTGGGTGGCCAGCCGACGCAGCAGCAGCCGGGCCAGGCCCAAACGCCCTTTGTCGCGAATGACGGCCAGGAAGATGAAGGGGGACATGGACAGCACCAGAATGAAGCCGGCCGAAATCTCCAAGGTGAGGAGCTGCTCCTTTTCCGGCTCCATGAGACGGAAGGAAGTGGTGAGCACTTCTTGCATGGCACTCAGGCCTGCCGCACCCAGCGCGGCCAGCAGGCTCATGGTTTGCGGCTCTTCGTTCCCCTCGCACAGCAACGCCTGGCCGTCCTCGCTGGCCACCAGCAGGACCGAAGCCCCCAGCTCGTAGCGTACATCTTGGAT
>JALSPJ010000017.1 GCA_026985995.1 Anaerolineales bacterium | reverse complement strand
TATTATGATGGCGGCGAAAGACGAGGAGAGCACAATAATGCCTGTGGCCCTATGCGAAAAAGGGGCCATGCTGTAAGATGGGGGACGGGGCGGCAGACCGTCGGTTCTTTGGTCCCTGGAGACCGTCACGGAGTGAAGGTCGCCGCCCCGTAAACACCCAAAGTCCGAACAGTTAGCAGGGCCGGAGAGCCCGAATTGATAGCCAGGAGGCTATCACCTTTTATCGGACCTGGGCGATTTTCTGACAAGGAGTGTACCATGAAAGCGCCGTTGTATGTGGGAATTGATGTCAGCAAGAAGCATCTGGATGTGGCCTTAGGGCCCGAAGACCGGCGACCTTTGCGGGTGCCGAATACGCCAGCGGGGATTGAGGCCCTGGTGGCGGAATTGCAAGGGAAGGCGGTACAGTTGGTGGTGTTGGAAAGCAGCGGGGGATGGGAACGGGGCATATTGCGCGCCCTGGTGCAAGCGGGGATTACCACGGCCCGGGTTCCTGGGGGGCGGGTGCGGCATTTTGCCAAATCGTGGGGCCAACGGGCCAAGACGGACGGGATAGATGCCCGCATGTTGGCCCGGTATGGGGAACGGGTGCAACCGCGGCCCACGGTGCTGCCGAGCCCGCAACGGCAACGCTTGGATGCGTTGGTGACTCGGCGCAAGCAGTTGGTGGACATGCGGACGGCCGAAAGCAACCGTCTGGAGACGGCCGAAGAGGAAAGCGTGCGGCAGGGGCTGCAGAAACACATCGCCTGGCTGAATGAGGAAATTGCGGACCTGGAGCAACGCATCGAGGAGCACATTGTCGCCCACGAGGAATTGGCCCAGCAGCAGCAGTTGTTGACCAGCGTGCCTGGCGTGGGCGTGGGAACAGCCAGGGTCTTGTTGGCCAAGATGCCGGAATTGGGCCAGGTCAATCGGAAGGAAATTGCCTCGCTGGTGGGGGTAGCACCGTTCAACCGGGATAGCGGGGAGAAGACGGGCAAACGCTATATTCAGGGCGGACGGGAGGATGTGCGGGCGGTTTTATACATGGCCGCTTTATCGGCTATTCGCTTCAATCCCCGTTTCAAAGCCTTTTATCAACGCTTACGCAACGAGAAGGAGAAGCCCTTCAAAGTCGCCATTGTCGCCGTGATGCGCAAACTCCTGGTCACCCTCAATGCCATGGTGGCCACCCAAACGGCCTGGCATTTTGAACCTGACCCTTGACTTTTATCACAGTTACTCCGTGGTTTCTTTTTTATCCGCGGTTATCCGCGTGCATCCGCGGCTTCCTTCCCCCGGTGCAGCATGCTGCTCCCCTACCGGGCCGGGCGACCTGCCGGGTCGCCCCTACCGTTCTCCCCGCTGTCTGCTTCCTGCTATCTTTCTTCCGTGTTTTTCTGTGTTCATCCGCGGTTTTTTCATTTTATCCGCGGTTATCCGCGTTCATCCGCGGTTGTATTCCCTCCCGGGTGCAGCGCGCGGCGCGCTACCGCGGCGGGCGACCAGCCGGGTCGCCCTTACCGCGCCCACCGCGCTCTACCCCTGCCTGGCTGCCGGGCTATTCCTCCGCCTGCACCGCGGCCATGCCTTTTTGCACATCCACCCGGGCCAGCAAGGCCATGCCGGCGATGAAGAAGACGATGAGCGACACGATGCTTAGCCGGCTGCTGTGGGCCCATTGGCTCACCACGCCGAAGAGCAGCGGCCCCACGATGCCGGCAAATTTGGCGCTCACGCTGAAGAAACCGAAGAACTCCGCGGATTTGCTCTTGGGGATGAGCCGGCTGAATAGCGAGCGGCTCAGGGCCTGGCTGCCGCCTTGCACCGTGGCCACGGCCGCGCCCAGCAGCCAGAAGTGCACCGCTTTGCTCATGAAGTAGCCGCCAATGGCGATGAGGGTGTAGACCACCAGGGTGATGTAAATGCCGTTTTTGACCCCAATGCGCCTGGCCAGATAGCCGAACAGAAACGAGAAGGGAATGCCCAAGAATTGCACCATCAACAGGGTGCCGATGAGGTCCGTTTGCCCAATGCCAATTTCCGCCCCGTAGATGGTGGCCATTTTGATGATGGTGCTGATGCCGTCGTTGTAGAGCCAGAAGGCGATGAGGAACTTGAAAGCTTCTTCGTAGCGGCGCAAATGGCGGAAAGTTTCGGCCAGTTGCACGAACCCGGCCCGAATGGGATTGCCCACCGCGCGGCCCACCTGGGGTCGTCCGGGCGGTTCGGGCACCCATTTCCACAGGGGAATGGTGAAGACCAGCCACCACACGGCCACGCTGAGGAACGACAGCCGGGTCATCAGGCCCACTTTGTCCTCGGGCGCCAGCATAATCATGGCTAAGTTCACGGCCAGGAGCAAACCGCCGCCTAAGTAGCCCATGGCATAGCCCCAGGTGGAGACGAAGTCCACCTCGTCTTCGTCCGCGATGTGAGGCAGCAGCGCGTCGTAGAATACATTGGCCGCGGCAAAACCCACATTGCCGATGATGAAGAACACCGAGGCTTTGAGCCAATCGCCGGTGCGCACGCCATACAGCAGCGCGGTGCCCAAAATGCCCAGCAGCGCGAACACGGTGAGGAAGCGCTTTTTGCCGCGGCTTTGGTCGGCAATGGCCCCCAATACCGGGCTGATGAGCGCGACGATGAGCAGCGCGATGGTGGCCGTGTAGCCCCAATACGCGGTGGCTTTGTAGCCTGGCAGGTTGGCCGCGGCCACCTTGTGATAATAGACGGGCAGCACCGCGGCCATGATGGTGGTGGCGAAGGCCGAGTTGGCCCAATCGTACATCACCCAGCCCCATTGGGCCTTGCGTTTGGCTTTGGGGTCGTGCGACAACCCTTGGCTCATGGACCTACCTCCTTGGCGCAAGCGCCATGTCATACGGCTATAAAGGGGAACACCGGGCGCGGGACATGGTTGCCATATCATCTACGAGAAACACCACGACCCGCGCCAGCGAGGGGCGCGGGTCGTGGTGCACTTCAATGGCGCTGCACATCGGGTTCCTCAGGCGGGCAGGCCTTCGGCGGAAGATGCCTCGGTCGCGCTTTCGCCTTCTTCGTGCAGGAAGACCCGGAAGGTCACCGTCAGTTTGGCGAAGTATTGCCCTTCGGGCCCGTCGCCAAATTCGCATTCGGTCACCTGGGCTTCGAGCTGGAGCTTCTCGGTCTTCAGGGTGACCACCTGACCCGGTGCCGCTGCCACCACCGTCCCCCGGGCTTCTAAGCGTTGGCGGGCTTCTTCGTCGGCGAAGAGCTCGGGGGTGCACAGCACCGCGGTTTCGGTGCGAATGCCGGCTTTGTCGAACAGCCAGACCTCGAAGGCGCGCACATACTTCGGCTGGGTTTCACTGGCCTCGGCGAAGCTCAACCCGGCCTCACCCAGGAACTCGCCGCTGGCCGTGTCGATGGAGAAGGATTCGTCGAAGTAGTCATCGCCGAGGGTGTAAGTAGTGTGGTAGGAGGAAAGGGGCGCGGGGCCGCTTTCACCCACCACAGCCGCACCGGGAGCCATGGCCGCGCCGTCGGCCGCCTTTTTCTTGCGCATGAAGAAGAAAATGCCCCCGATGGCCGCCAGGCCTACCAGCACCACCAGGCACAGACCAACCAGCGCTAAGCCCGATTTGCCCTGGCCGCCGCCTTGCGCGGCTGGCCCTTGTTCAACCGCCGCGGGGGCCTGCCCCAAGACAACACTCTTGAAGCGTTCGATGTCAGCCGGGTTCAGGTAGCCGGGGTCCCGCGTCACTTCCTCGAGCACTTTGGGGGCCGCATCGCCCAGACCCTGGTAGCGCACCTTGGCCAGGTCCGCGTTGCCGTTGTAGGTGAAGGATTCGATGACCATGCGCATGTAGTCGGCCCGCCAGGTGGGTTCCAAATGCTGCGGTGCGGCATCGACCCACTTGACCGGCGCAATCCACCAGCCTAAGACGAACCAGCCGAACAGCGCGCCGATGAGGAAGACGACCAGCCAGGTCTTCCAAGGCAGGGATTTGACGATATCTTTGAGTCCAGCAAATAATGCGCCCATAGCCGCTCTCCCTTAGAGATTGCGTAGGCCGTAAGCCTATCGCCTCAAGAACGCTGTATAACTTTCTTGAATTGTAAACCAAATCGCGAAAATATGCAACATCTGGCGGGCATCTTTTTTCGGGGCGTTTTCGGAGGGTGGGGTGAGATTGGTGGTTGGAAGTTGGCCGTTGGTGGTTGGAGGTTAGAAGTTGGCAGTTGGTGGTTGGAAGATGGCGGGGCCGCGCTCCCTCCCCGCTGACTGCTGACTGCTCTTTTTCATCCGCGTCTATCCGCATGCATCCACGGTTGCATTCCCCGCCGGGCGCAGCACGCTGCGCCCCTACCGCGTCGGGCGCACCGCCGTGCGCCCCGGACGACCCACCGGGTCGCCCCTACCGGGCTCCCTGCTCACCGCTCCCCGCTCTTTTTCATCCGCGTTCATCCGCGTCTATCCGCGGTTTCATCACCCCACCGGGCCGGGCGACCAGCCGGGGCATGTGGGCGCAGCACGCTGCACGCCTACCGGGCTCCCCGCTCTCCGCATTTTTTCATCCGCATGTATCCGCATGTATCCGCAGTTCCATCTTGCCGGGTCGCCCCTACCGGGCCGACCGCTCTCCGTCCCATTCCTGGCTGCCGCTGTGAAAAGGGTTATAAAATGACGATTTTCGCGCTTTCCTCTTGCGTTTTCAGTAGATTACAGGTATACTTGGCTTAATCGGTTTGGCGTTCGCCCGCGTAGGGCATCATTTTGGCCGTTGCATCCCCCCATACCCCTATCTTTATGGAAGGAGGAGTCTATGACTCGCAAGTTTTGGTTGATTTTAGCCCTTTTGGCCGTGGTGGCCCTGGCCCTGGCTGCGTGCGGCGGCTCCGGCGGTGAGCAAGCCGCGGCCACCCAGGCGCCGGCCGAGGCCGCGACCGAAGAGGCCGCCGGCCCCGCGACGGGCTATGGTTCCACCCTGGCTGCGGTGAAAGAGCGGGGCTATTTGATTTGCGGCGTCAATTCCAAGGTGCCGGGCTTCGGCTTCCTCAATGAGGAAGGCAAGTACGAGGGCTTCGACATCGACTTCTGCCGCGCGGTGGCGGCCGCCATCTTCGGCGACCCCGAGAAGGTGGAATATCGCCCCTTGAGCGCCAAGGAGCGCTTCACCGCCCTGCAAACGGGTGAAATCGATGTGCTCATCCGCAACACCACCTGGACCCTGACCCGCGACACCGAGGTGGGCGGCAACTTCGTCCACACCACCTTCTATGACGGGCAGGGCTTCATCGTGCGCAAAGACAGCGGCATCGAGACCTTGCAAGACCTGGACGGCACGGCCATTTGTGTGCAAACCGGCACCACGACCGAAGCCAACCTGCGCGATGTGCTGGATGCCAACGGCATCGACGCCGAAGTGGTGGTCTTCGACGATGTGGAAGCCGGTTGGGCGGCCTATGAAGAGGGCCGTTGCGATGCCTACACCACCGACAAATCGGGTCTGGTGGCCCGCCGCACCATGCTCAAGAACCCCGACGAGCACATGATTATGGATGTCACCGTCTCCAAGGAGCCTTTGGGTCCCATGGTGCGCCACGGTGATGACCAATGGTTCGACATCGTGCAGTGGGTGGTCTTCGCCACCTTCTACGCGGAGGAAGCCGGCGTGACCTCCCAGAATGTGGACCAGGTGCGGGAAACCGCCACCAACCCCCGGGTGCGCTCGTTGCTGGGCCTGGAGGGTGACCTGGGCAAGAAACTGGGCCTGGACAACGACTGGGCCTACAATGTCATCAAGTATGTGGGCAACTACGAGGAAATTTACAACCGCAACCTGGGCCCCGACACCCCCACTTACATCCCGCGCGGGCTGAACAGCCTGTACACCGAGGGTGGTTTGCTCTACGCGCCGCCGTTCCGCTAAACCGAGCCCCGATGCGCCCCCCGCTGCCGCGACCGGGTGGCGGGGGGCGTCTTGCATTCCCCCGCGTCCTCACCGCCCGCAATGCGGAGGCTGCCATGTGGCGGGATTTGACCTGGCAAAATTTTTGGCGTGACGAGCGGTTTTTGCGGGTATTCGGCCAGGTGGTTTTCGTCGTGGTCGTGCTCGTGGTGGGCCGGTTCCTCTATGTGAACATGTACACGGCCCTGGAACAACGCTCGTTGCTGCCCGATTTTGGCTTTCTCAACACCGTCGCCGGTTTCGACATCGGCGAGGTGCCCTCGTTCATCGACTATTCGGGCGCGTCGCCCAACAAGATGGCCTTTTTGGTCGGCCTGGTCAACACTTTGCGGGTCAGCGCGCTGGGCATCGTGTTCGCCACCATTGTAGGCGTCATCGTCGGCACCGCGCGCGTGCTGCCCAACCCGTTGGCCCGCGGCCTGGCCACCGCGTATGTGGAATTTCTGCGCAATGTGCCCCTGCTGGTGCTGCTGGTGTTTTGGTATCGGGGCGTGTTCATCGTACTCCCCCGGCTGGCCGAAACGCCGCTGGTGTGGGGCCGCCAGGATTTGCCCGATGGCAAATTTCGGGCCTGGCTCATTTTGAGCAACCGGGGCATGTCCATGGCCTGGCCCGTGGGCACCGAAAGCTGGCCGGCATACCGCCTGTGGTTGTGGCTGGCCGTGCTGGCCGCGGTGGCCGTGTATGTGGGCCTGACCTGGTACGCCCGCCGCACGGGTCGTGCGCCGTTGACGCTGGTGTGGGCCGTGGCAGCGTTTTTCGCCGTGGCCGCGTTGGGCTTCCTGGTGGTGCAGGCCACCACAGGGCAGGCGCCGCTGCGCTGGGCCGTTCCTCAGGTGAAGAAGCGCCTGGTAGCGGGCGGGCTGAAACTTTCGCCCGAGTTCCTGGCCTTGCTGTCGGGCCTGGTGATTTACACCGGCGCGTACATCGCCGAAGTGGTACGGGCCGGGTTGCAGGCCGTGAGCAAAGGCCAAATCGAGGCCGCCCGGGCCCTCGGGTTGACCACTTTCCAGACCCTGCGCTTCGTGGTCTTTCCTCAGGCCCTGCGGGTGATTGTGCCGCCGTTGACCAGCCAGTATTTGAATTTGACCAAAAACTCGACCCTGGCGGTGGCCATCGGGTACCCGGACCTGTTCAATGTGGCCGGCACCATTTTCAACCAGACCGGGCGTTCCATCGAGGTCATCGTCATCATCATGGGCGTATATTTGAGTTTCAGCCTTATTACCTCGGCCTTCATGAACTGGTATAACCGGAAGATTCGCCTGGTGGAGCGATGACCATGTCTCAGCCAGCATCGCAAACTTCGACCGAGGCCCTGCCCCCGCCCACCGAGCGGTATACGCTGTGGGGCTGGGTGTACAAGACCTTGCTCACGCCGTGGTACAACCTGCTGCTCACGGTGGTCAGCCTGTGGATTTTGGTGGCCTTGCTCAAGGGCACCATCGGCTGGGCCTTGCGCGCCCGGTGGGAAGTCATTCCGGCCAACATTCGCATTTTGATGGTAGGCTCGTATCCGGCCGAGTATGTATGGCGGGTGTGGGCCTCCATCTGGCTGGTGGCGTGGGTGGTGGGCTTCTCGTGGGGCGTGTGGGTGCGCCGGCGGGAGCGGGTGGCCTGGGTGCTGCTGGCCGTGCCCGTGGTTCTGGCCGTGGTCAACCGCGGTCCGGCGCGGTGGTATTGGCTGGCCGCGTTGGCCCTGGCCTTAGTGGGCTGGGCTGTGGGGCGTTGGGCCCGGCCGCGCAAGGGCGGCGTGTGGGCCACGGTGCAGTGGGTGCTCTACTTCCCCGTGTTCGTGCTGCTGGTGCGGGGCTGGGGGTTGCCCGAGGAACCGGCGTGGAAATTCACCGTCGCGGTGCAGTTGGCCGTGGTGGTGGCCTCGCTGGTGGCCGGCGCGTGGGCGCCCCGGGTGCCGTGGGTGGCCGTGGGGCATCTGGCCGTTTTGGCCGCCGGGCTGGTGCTGGGCCCGCCGTGGCGGGGCGCTTTGCTCATCGCCGCGGTGGTGGGCTTCATGGTGTGGCAGGCCGCGCGGCGTTATGCCCATCTGGCCGGCATCAAGCGCCTGGCCCTGCAGGTGACCCTGGCGTATCTTCCCCTGCTCATCTTCGTCTTCTTCGCCTACGAGCCCCTCAGCCGCACCTGGCTGGCCAAGGTCAATTCCAACCATTGGGGTGGTTTGCTGCTGAACATCCTCATCGCGGTCTTCGGCATCATGTTCAGCTTTCCTTTGGGTGTGGCCTTTGCCTTGGGGCGGCGCTCGTCGTTGCCGGTGGTGCGGCTGTTCAGCATTCTTTACATTGAATTCGTGCGCGGGGTGCCGTTCATCACCATTTTGTTCATGGCCCAGGTGATGTTCCCCATCTTGCTGCCCCCCGAGATGTCCATCGACCGGGTGGTGCGGGCCATCATGGGCGTCATCATGTTCGCCGCGGCCTACATGGCCGAAAATGTGCGCGGCGGGCTGCAGGCCATTCCCAAAGGGCAGTATGAAGCCGCGCACGCGTTGGGCTTGAGCGCGACCCAAACCATGCTGCTCATCATCCTGCCCCAGGCCCTGCGGAATGTGATTCCCGTGCTGGTGGGCCAGTTCATCGGCCTGCTGAAAGACACCACCCTGGTCACCATCGTGGGCCTGCTGGACATTTTGGGCGTGGCCCAAAGTGTGCTTTCCAACCCCACCTGGATTGGCACCCAGCGGGAGGTTTACCTGTTTGTGGCCCTGCTCTTCTGGGTGCTAAGCTATGGCATGTCATATGCCAGCCGCCGCCTGGAACAGGCCTTGGGCGTCGGGCAGCGGTAATCAAGGAGGCTATCGTATGAGCGAGTCCCAAGCTACTCTGAATAAGCAATACCAACCCAGCGTGCACAAGCAAAGCCACGCGCGCTACGACCAGGAGCCCATCATCATCGCCGAGGATGTACACAAGTGGTATGGCCACTTCCACGCGCTCAAGGGCATCAACATGAAGGTGTGGCCCGGCGAGGTGATTGTGATTTTCGGGCCTTCGGGTTCGGGCAAATCGACCTTCATTCGCTGCATCAATCGGCTGGAAGAACACCAAAAGGGCCGCATCGTGGTGGATGGCATTGAGTTGACCCACGATGTGCGCAACATCGAAGCCATCCGGCGGGAAGTGGGCATGGTGTTCCAGCAGTTCAACCTCTTCCCGCATTTGACGGTGCTGGAAAACATCACCCTGGCCCCGATTCATGTGCGCAAGTGGCCCAAGGAAAAGGCCGAGAAGATTGCCATGGAGCTGCTGGCGCGGGTGGGCATTCCCGACCAGGCCCACAAGTATCCGGGGCAGCTTTCGGGCGGCCAGCAGCAGCGGGTGGCCATCGCCCGGGCCCTGGCCATGCAGCCCAAAATCATGCTTTTCGACGAGCCCACCTCCGCGCTGGACCCGGAGATGATTAAGGAAGTGCTGGATGTGATGATTGAGCTGGCCCAAAGCGGCATGACCATGCTGGTGGTGACCCACGAGATGGGTTTCGCCCGAGCCGTGGCCGACCGCATGTTCTTCTTCGACAAGGGGCAGGTGGTGGAAAGCGGCACGCCCGAGGAGATTTTCACCAACCCCAAGGAAGAGCGCACGAAGCAGTTCCTGGCGCAGATTTTGCATTAGCCACGACGGTCGGCGACGGCATCGAACCGGGCCACCCTGGCTGGCGTCAAGGGCGATCCATCGGGGTCGCCCTTTGTGTTTGGACGGGCGGTCGCCCGACGCCGTTTTGCCGGCTCGCGCCCCCTGCGCGCGGTAGCGCCGAAGCCCGGCCCCGGCGTTCGGGCTCGCCGCGTGGCATAGCCAAAAGCCCCGCCACGGGGGCGGGATGTTTGCGCGGCCAAGGGCTCCAAATCCCCCTCCCCCTTCGTAAGCGAGAGGGGCCGAGTGCGTTTCTGGCGCCTCGCGCCGGCCAAATTCCCCCTCCCCTACGAGGGAAGGGGGTTAGGGGGAGGGGTTTCGGCAAGTCGTACCCGCCGCTTTGGCCCTGGCAAAGGCGGGCTCACACCCCGGCTTCGATGTCGGCTTGCACCCGGCGCACGAACGCGTCCAGGCCCATGGTGCCCAGGTCCTGCTTGGGCCGTCGGCGCACGGCCACCAGCCCTTTTTCCACCTCATTGTCGCCCACCACGAGCATGTAGGGGATTTTTTGCTTTTCGGCCCGGCGAATTTGCGCGCCCAGGCGGTCGCCGCTTTCGTCGACCTCGGCCCGCAGACCCTGGGCCCGCAGCTGCGCGGCCACCTCCCGGGCATAGGCCCGGTGGCGGTCGGTGACGGGCAAGATGACCACCTGCACCGGTGCCAGCCACACAGGGAAGGCCCCCGCGTAGTGCTCGATGAGCACGCCCAAGAAGCGCTCGGTGCTGCCCAAGATGGCCCGATGCAGCACCACCGGGGTGTGCTCCTGGCCGTCGGGGCCAATGTAGGTCAGGCCCAGGCGGGCCGGTTGGATGAAATCGACCTGGATGGTGGAGAGTTGCCACTCGCGGCCCAAGGTGTCGCGGGCCATGAAGTCGGCCTTGGGGCCGTAGAACGCGGCTTCGCCATAGGCCTCGGTGTAGTCCAGGCCGCTGGCATCCAGCGCGGCCCGCAGCGCGGCTTCGGCTTTGTCCCATTTTTCCGGGTCATTCACAAACTTGCCTTTGCCCTCTTTGTCGCGCAGCGAGAGGCGCACCTGGTAGTCGGTGAGGCCGAAGCGGCCCAGAATTTCCTGCACCATGCGCAACAGCAGCGCGAATTCCTCTTGAATTTGCTCGGGCATGAGGAAGATGTGGCAGTCGTCCTGGGTCAGGGAGCGCACCCGGGTCAGGCCGTGGAGTTCCCCTTTTTTCTCGTAGCGGTAGAGGGTGGCGAATTCGGAAAAGCGCAGGGGCAGTTCCCGGTAGGAATGGGTGCCCATCTTCTTGTACAGGGTCATGTGGCTGGGGCAGTTCATGGGCTTGAGGCGGTAGCGCTCTTCGCCATCCACCATGGGCGGGAACATGGCATCCGCGTAATTCTGCAGGTGCCCCGATTGGGCGTAGAGGTCCTCTTTGACCAGATTTCCGGTCCACACATGGGTGAAGCCGTAGCGGGTTTGCACCTCGCGGACATACGATTCCAGCAGGTGGCGCAAAATTTCGCCCTTGGGGGTGAACAGGGGAATGCCGGGGCCGATTTCGTCAGGGGCGAAGAGGAAGAGCCCCAACTCCTTGCCCAGGCGGCGGTGGTCGCGCTTCTTGGCTTCTTCCAGCCAGTTGAGGTACTGGCGCAGCTCTTTGGGCGTGCGCCAGGCCGTGCCGTAAATGCGGGTGAGCATGGGTTTGGTCTCATCGCCCCGCCAATACGCGCCGGCGATGGACATGAGCTTGAAGGCCTTGGGGTTGATTTCCCGGGTGGATTTCACATGGGGCCCGCGGCACAGGTCTTCAAAAGTGGCGTGCTTATAGGTGGTGAGCACGGGTTGCTCGCCTTCGGGCAGGGGGTTGCCATATTCGTCGGTGCCGCGTTGGAGGATGTCGTCGATGAGCTCCAGCTTGTAGGGCTGGTCCCGGAAGAGTTCCCGGGCCTCGTCGGGGCTGACCACCCGGCGGGTGAAGGTGTGGCCTTCGGCGATGATTTCCCGCATGCGGGCCTCGATGTCGGCCAGGTCTTCCTCGCGAATGGGTCGCGGCAGGTCGAAGTCGTAATAGAAGCCGTAGTCGATGGGCGGGCCAATGGCGATTTTCGCGCCGGGGAATTTTTCGAGCACGGCCTGAGCCATGATATGGGCCAGGCTGTGGCGAATGCGGTAGAGGTCGCTGTTGGGGTAATCGTCGGGGATGGGGGGTGGGGTGAGCTTTTGGGGCATGGGGCACCTCCTGCGGAAGAAGAAACGCCCGCCCTCGTCTGGGGCGGGCGCTTTGGCGCACGCGGTTCCACCCAGTTTGACCGCGGCACAGGGCCGGGCCATCTCTGGGGGCCGATAACGGGGCCCAGCCGGTTCCCTTACTGACCGCGCCACCGCGCGGCGTTCGGGGTTCCGCTCGCGGGGGGTTTTCGCCGGACCGCGCCGAAGGGGCCTCGCAGCCCATGGGCCCCTCTCTCTGGCAACGCGGGGAACCGGCTACTCGTCCCGGTCAACGCGTTTGGCCTTTGGCAGTGGGCGGTACAGGACTTGAACCTGTGACCTCCACGATGTCAACGTGGCGCTCTAACCAACTGAGCTAACCGCCCAAGCGCCCTTATTATACTGCGTCGGTCGCGATTTGACAATGCTCGTGGTACAATCGCGGCCATGAAGCGTTGGTCCGTAGCGCTGGGGTTGCTCGTCAGCGCGGTGTTTTTGTATTTGGCGGTGCGCGGTCTGCACCTGGGTGAGGTGTGGGCCGCGCTGCGCGCCGCGCGCTATGGCTGGCTGCTGCCGGGCGTGGCGGTGTATTTCGTCGGCCTGTATTTGCGCGCCTGGCGCTGGCATTACCTGCTGCGGCCGTTGCAGCCCGTGCCCACCCGCACTTTGTTCCCCATCGTCACCATCGGCTACATGGGGAACAACATCTTTCCCGCCCGGGCCGGTGAGGTGATTCGGGCCGTGCTGCTCAAGCGTGCGCAGGGGGTGCCCATTTCCGCCTCCCTGGCCACCATTTTGGTGGAACGGGTGTACGACGGCGTGGTCATGCTGGGCTTCGTCTTTCTCAACTTGCCGGAACTGGCCCGGGTGGCCGGCGCGCATTCGGGCTTCGTGGGCGATTTGCAAACCCTGGCCCTGTGGGGCAGCGGCGCCTTTGGCGCGGCCCTGGCCGTTTTTCTGCTGGCCGGCATGTTCCCCGGCCGGGCCGAAAAGTGGTTGCAGCGCGCGTTGCGCCCTTTGCCCCCGGGGCTGCGGGCCCGGGTGTTGCCTTTGGGCCAGGCCTTTCTCCAGGGCCTGCGGGGGCTGGGTTCCCCCAAAGAGGCGTGGATGATTTTCGCCACCTCGGTGGCCATTTGGCTGCTGGAGACGGCCAAGTATTGGTTCGTCATGCACGCGTTTGCCTTTCGGGTGCCCTTTTTCGCGCTCATGCTGATGAACGGCGTGGTGAATCTGGCCACCACTTTGCCTTCCGCACCGGGCTATGTAGGCACTTTCGACACGCCCGGCATCGCGGTGCTGGTGACTTACGGCGTCGACAAAGCCGTGGCCGCTGCGTATACCCTCACCTTGCACGCCGCGCTGTGGTTGCCGGTCACCGCATTGGGCGCGTTTTACGCGCTGCGGGCCGGGTTGCACTGGCGGGAACTGGCGGCCGCGGACACCCTCGCCACCCAGGAGCCGACCCCATGAAGCGCATGGCCATCATCGGCGCGGGGCTCACGGGCCTGGCCGCGGCTTACGACCTGCGGCGGGCCGGGCATGAGGTCACGGTTTTCGAAGCCCAGGACCGGGTGGGCGGCCTGGCCGCCGGGTTTCGCGAACCCCATTGGGACTGGTCCCTGGAGTATTTCTATCATCACTGGTTCGCGTCGGACCGGCACCTGCTGACCTGGGCCCGGGAGCTGGGCTTAGCCCAAGGGGTGCGCTTCTTTCGTCCCACGACGGTGGTGTATCACGCGGGCCGGTTCTACCCCTTCGATTCGCCCCAGGCGCTGTTGGCCTTCCCGGGGCTGTCGTGGCCGGCCAAGGTGCGCCTGGGCCTGGTGACCCTGTTTTTGCGCCTCACCCGGCGCTGGCAGCCCCTGGAAGGCGTGACCGCGCACGCCTGGCTGCGGCGTTATTTGGGGGAAGAGGGCTACCGGGCCGTGTGGGAGCCGCTGCTGGAAGGCAAATTTGGGCCCTACTATCGGCAAGTGAACATGGCCTGGTTCTGGGCCCGGGTGCACGCGCGCACGCCCCGCCTGGGCACCTATGTGGGCGGCTTTCAGGCCTTTGCCGACGCGGTGGCCGAGCGTTTGCGGGCCCAGGGGGTGCGCATCCACCTGGCGCGACCGGTGCAGCGGGTGGCGCGCACCGAGGAAGGCTTTTGGGCCGTGGAGCACGCCGCGGGCCGGGAGCTGTTCGACGCGGTGCTGGTGACCGTGGGCCCGCCCCTGTTGCTGCGTTTGGCGCCCCAGCTGCCCGCGGCCTATCGGCAACAGCTGGCCGGGCTCAAGCACATGGCCGCCTTGACCCTGGTGCTGGCCTTGCGACGGCCCCTCACGGTCAGCGGCTATTACTGGTACAATATCCCCAAGCGGGCCGGTTTTCCCTTCCTCATCTTGGTGGAACACACCAACTTCGTTCCCGCGACCCACTACGGCGGCGACCACATCGTTTACGCGGGGGATTATTTGCCACCGGACCACGAATTGCTGCACTGGCCCGCGGAGCAGGTGTTGGCCCATTACGAAGCCGGTTTGCGCCGGGTGCAACCCGGGTTCCGGCGTGATTGGGTGCGCCAGTGGTGGGTGTTCCGCACGCCTTACGCGCAGCCCGTGCCCGAGGTGCATCATTCCCGACGGTTGCCGGACCTGCGCACGCCGCTGCCGGGCCTGTATTTCGCCAGCATGAGCCAGGTCTATCCGTGGGACCGGGGCACCAACTACGCGGTGGCCTGGGGTCGGCGGGCCGCCCGGCTGATGCTGGACGACGCGGCATAGGCCTGGCCCGGCGTCGGTTCCCCATGAGGAGGTGCAGGGGTATGGACGGCCATCCGCCGCTCATTGGCGAGCGCTTTCACCAGGCGACCAAAATTACACCGGAGGATTTGACGCGGCCTTTGCCCCCGCGGCCGCCGGCGCCCTCGCGGTTCAAGTCGTATCCGGGCCCTAAAATCGTGCTGCCGCCTCCCAAGGCCGCGGGCTTGCCCTTCGAGCAGGCCTTGCGCCGCCGGCGTTCGGTGCGCGCGTTTCGGCCCGAGCCGCTGCGCCTGCGGGAAATGAGCCAGCTGCTTTTCGCGGCCCAGGGCGTGACGGCCGCCCAGGGGGACCGCCTGCTGCGCACCGCGCCTTCTGCGGGCGGGTCGTATCCCTTCGAGGTGCATGTGGCCGCGCTGCGGGTGCGGGTGCTCACCCCCGGCGTGTATCATTACGACCCTCGGGACCATAGCCTGACGCTGCATCAGCGCGGCTGTGTGGGCAAGCGTCTGGCTCGCCTGGCGCTGGACCAGGCACACCTGGCCCAGGCCGGCGCGGTGTTCGTGTTGGCCGCGGTGGTGGACCGGGTGCGGGCCAAATATGGCGAGCGGGGCTGGCGTTATGCATACATGGAGGCCGGGCACATCAGCCAGAACCTGTATTTGCAGGCCACTTCGTTGGGCCTGGGTTCGGTGGTTGTGGGCGCGTTCCTCGACGATTTGGTGCACGCGGCTTTGGGTCTGGAGCCTGACGAAGTGGTGCTCTATTTGCACGCGGTGGGGCGGGTAGCCGCGCCTTAGGGCACGGGCGTGGCCCCGGGCGGCGGAGATGTGGGCTCGGGGGTGGGCGGCGGCCCTTGCATTACCGCTACCCAGGCCGCGTTGGCCGTGGCCCCACCCAGGCCGCCCCAGGGAATGTACGCGCTTTCGGCGCGAATGGTGGCGGCCAGTTCGGGGCTGCCCCGGGCGGCCAGGTCGTCCAGATAGGCCCGGGTGGCTTCCACCAGCGCGGGGTCCAAACGCACCAGGTCGCCCTGGCCCCGCTGCAGGGCCTGGGCCACCACTTCCCAGGCTTTGAACAGCATCAGGGTGCGTTGCGCCAGGTCCGGGTCTTGCTGTTGCAACGCCTTCCATTCGGCCTGGTGCTGTTGCAGCAGCGCGATGTAATGCGCGCCCTGGGGCGTTTGCTGCATGGCCCGAAACACATAGCGGTAGGCCGACCAATCAATGCCCGCGGCCTGGGGCGGCAGCGGCATTCCTCCGGCAGGCAACACGGGCAGGGGAACCCCACGGCCCGACGCGGCCGTGGGCGCGGGTGCGGGCGTTTCGGTGGGTTGTGGGGTGGGGGTGGGCGTGGGCATCGGCGGCTGGGTGGGGCTGGGCGTGGCCGTGGGCGGCACGGGCGACGGCGTGAGGGTGGGCAGCAGGGTGGGCAATGCGGGCGCGGGCGTGCAGCCCGCCAGCAGCAGGGCGACCAACAGCCCCAGTGCCCAGGCCGGGTTCCGCCGAGATATCGGGGCCATCATACCTCCTCCTCAAGAACGCGTCCGAGCGCCGGTGGCCCGAGCAGCCGGGCCCGGTCGTCGGGGGCTGGTTCCAACACAAACACGGCCATTTCGGGTGGGCAGCCAAAGCGCACCCTGGGGGGAACCATGCCCAGCCCGCGGTTGGTGTAAAGCAGCATGGCGCCCACCCGATACCACCCCCGGGGGTAACGCTGGCCATAGGGCGGCAAAACCAGGGGGCCGACCCCTGGCAGACACACTTGCCCGCCGTGGCTGTGCCCCGAGAGCTGCCAGGCAAAGCGACCGGTGGCCGCGGCCTGGTCCGCGATGTCGGGCTCGTGGGCCAGCAGCAGGTCCGGAACTTCGGGCGGCAGGGCGTCTACGACGCGCGGCAGGTCATGGTGGTTTTCCATGACATCGTCTAACCCCGCGATGGCCAAAGCCCCGGCTCCCCGGCGCACCAGGGCCACCTCGTTGCGCAGCACCCGAATGCCCTGGCTGGTCAGGGCGTCCATCACCGCATTTGCCGAAACCCAATAGTCGTGGTTGCCCAGCACCGCGAAGACGCCCAAGGGCGCCTTCAGGCCCTGGAGGCCGACGCGCAGGTCCGCGGCCCAACGGGTGTGGTGGGTGATGAAATCGCCGGTGAGGACGATGAGGTCTGGCCGCAGGCTGCGGGCCGTGCGGTTCCACCAGGCCAGGCGTTGGGCCGTACCGAAGACGCCGTCCGCGTGCAGGTCGCTGAGCTGGACGACCCGCAGGCCGTGCAGGTGAGGGTGCAGGCCCGGCAGCGCGACGCGATAAGTGGGGATGCGCAGCCATTGGGGAGCGCCCCGGGTGACATACCACCACCCCAACCGGCCGGGGAGGGCCAGCGCCAGGGCCCCCAACCCCAACAGGCGCAAGGCATCGCGGCGCGAAAGACGGCGGCGCGTGACCATAGGGCTATAGCAATTGTCGCAGGGCCAGGGTAGCGCCCACGGCCAGCAGGGCTAGGCCGATGAACGCGGTCAGGGGCGTGTGCAACACATACCCCGCGATGACGGCCAAAAAGATGAGGCCGCCCGGCGTTTGCAAACGCCGGCCGCTGAGGCGTCCCAGGTCGTAAAGCACCAGGCTGAAGCCGGCCAGGCCCAAGGCCTGCAGCCCGGGCAGCAGCAGGCCCTCGGGCGCGGCCAGGGTGAGCAGCGCCGAGGCCGTCAGCAGTGCGGCCACCGCGCCCCAACGCCAGGCGCGTGACTGGTAGCGGTACAAACACCCCACGGCCAGAGCCAGGCCCAGTTGCACGGTGATCCACCACACGCTCATGGCGAGGGTCGAAGGCCCTAAGCCCAGCACGCTTTTGACCAGCATGGCCACCGCGTAGGCAATAAGCCACACCAGCGCGCCCCGCAACCAGGGAAGGCAGCGCGCCGAGGTGGCCCGGCGGTGTGCAGTCGTCGAACGGCGGGGGGACATGGCACCTCCTGCGATGGGGATAGGGGTATTGTACCGTAAGCCCGAGGGGGGAGGTTGGGGGTTGGAAGTTGGAAGTTGGAAGTTGGTAGTTGGAAGTTGGTAGTTGGTAGTTGGTAGTTGGTGATTAGAGGTTGGAAGGTGGTGGGGGCCGCGCATTGCTCCCTGCTGACTGCTGACCGCTCACTGCTCTCTGTCGTCTTTTTTCCGTGTCCATCCGTGCGCATCCGTGGTTTCTTCTTTTATCCGCGTTCATCCGCGCGCATCCGCGGTTTCATTTTTGGGCGCAGCACGCTGCGCCCCTACCGGCTCCCTGCTCCCTGCTGGCTGCTGACTGCTGTCGTTCATCCGCGGCTCCCTTCCCGGGCGCAGCCGGCTGTGCCCTTGCCGCTACTGCGTGGTCGCTACGCCGCCAGGTGGGCCAGCCAGCGACCCACCCGTTCGCCGGCGCGGCCGTCGGTGTAGGTGGTTTCGCGCTCGACAAAAGCGCGTCGGGCCGCGGCTTTGGCCTCGGGATGGGCCAGGGTCCGGTTGAGCGCGTCCCGCAGCTGCTGCGCATCCAGGGCCACTTCCCCCGCGCCCGATTGCAAAAAGCGGCTGTGGGTGGGCCAGTGGCCGATTTCCGACAGCTTCAGCGTGAACTTGCCCGGCCACGGCTCGGGCGCGTCGAGGCACACGCTCACCACGGGCGTGTCGTGGATGGCCGTTTCCACCACCATGGTGGAGTAAACCGTGGTGAACACATCCGCGTGGGCCATCATGGAAGATTTTTCGTCCATGTCTTCGCCCGAGTAGTAGCCTAAGCTGCCGCCCAAAGGCACGGGCTTGACCACATGCACATGGGGCAGCCGGCGGGCCAGTTCCAGCACCCGCTCCCGTTCGGCCGCAAAGTGGGGCACTTCCAGAAAGTGGTTGGGGTGCAGCCGAATGAGCAATTGGGCAGGGTAGTCCAGCCGGTCTTCGGCCACGAGGCGGGCCAGGGCTTCGATATTGGGGTAGTTGGGCGCGAAGGTGACGAAGCTGGCCGCGTAGGCGATGAGCTTGCGCCGCGGGTCCAGGCCGTGGCGCTGGAAGTAGTCCTGACGGGGCAGCACCCAACGACGCAGATAATAGCCGTCGTAGGACGGGATGCCGCCGATGTGAATGCGGGCCGGGTCCCAGTCGGAACCGTCGACGGCCTCGCGGCGCTGGATGGCGGACCACACATTGAGGGCCTGCACGGGCGCGCCGGGCAGGCTGTAGCTGCTGGTGTTGTCCCAGCCGATGATGACGGCCGCGGTGGGCACCTGATGGCGGAAGTGGGCCTCCCGCAGCAGGTAGCGGTCCAGGCGCCAGCCGGGGGTGCTGGCCACCACCAGCGCGGGCCGGTATTTGGCGAACAGGTCGGCATAGAGGCGGGGTGTGTAGCGCCATTGGGCGCGCACCACGGCCTGGCGGGCCCAGCGCCAGCGGCGCATGAGTGCGATGTAGGCCCGGGCCAGTTGCAGCATGGCCTTGCGCCGCCCTCGGGCCTCGAAAGCCACTTGCTGGATGTAGCTTTCCACCGCGCCGAGGGGAATGCGCTTGGACGCGCCGGCGCGGCGCAGGAAATCGAGCCACCATTGGGCCCGGTAGTGATGACCGTGGAAGTATCGCCGGGCCTGGTCCAGGCGCAGGCCCTCGAACACCAGCCCGGGTCGGCCGAAGCGTTGGCTCAGGCGCTGAGTGAGCGCGTCGTCGGTGAGCACGACCACCTGGTAGCCGTGTTCCAACAGGGTGGGCACCACATCGCTTTGCAGGAAGTAAACCAGGGCCAGCCCATGGTCGGCACTGATGAAGATGGTTGCGCTCATGTCCGTCTCTTCCCCTTGACAAACCCCGGGCCCGGCCATACAATTTTGGATGCCAAGCGGGCGTCGCCAAGTGGTAAGGCAGTGGCTTCCCAAGCCACCATTCGCGGGTTCGAATCCCGTCGCCCGCTCCAGCAGCGAGCCCGAGGTGTTGCGCCTCGGGCTTGTGTTTTGGGCCTATCGGAACAGGCCGCCCAGTTGCAGGGGCTCGCTGGCCCGGTCCAGGGCCGCGATTTCGTCGGGAGTGAGCCGCCAGCCCAACGCGCCCAGGTTGCTGCGCACCTGCGCCGCGTTCTTCGCGCCGGGAATGGGCACCGCGCCCTTGGCCATCACCCAGTTGAGGGCCACCTGCGCGGGGGTTTTGCCGCCGTGCCCCTGGCCGATTTCCTCCATGAGGCGCAGCAAAGGCCGCAGCCGTTCCAGATACGCCGGTGGAAAACGCCGCCCCCGGGGGCCGCGCGGGGGCCGTTCGGGCGTGTATTTGCCCGTGAGCACCCCCATGGCTAAGGGGCTGTAGGCCAGAATAGTGATGCCGTGCTCGCGCGCGTACTCGAGCAGGCCGTTGACTTCGATGTCGCGGCGCAGCAGGCTGAATTCCACCTGGTTGGAGGCCAGAGGAAAGCCATGGTGCTCCAGCACAGCCTGGGCCCGGCGGGTCTGGGCCAAATTGTAGTTCGACACCCCACCGGCCCGGGCCAACCCGGCTTGCAAAGCCCGGGCCAGGGCCGTGACCCACACTTCCACCGGCCGTGGGGGCCAGGGCCAGTGGATTTGGTACAGGTCCACGGCCTCCCGCTGCAGGCGCTGCAGCGATTTGCGCAGCGCGCGCAACAGCGCGGCTTGCCGCCATCGCCAGGGGTAGGGGAAGAACTTGGTGGCGATGAACAGCTGTCGGGCCAGGGGGTGCTCGGACCGGGAGGCAAACTGGGCCAGAAAGCGCTCGCTGCGGCCCAGGCCATACACCTCGGCCGTGTCGAAGAAGGCAATGCCGCCTTCCAGTGCGGCCTCGAACGCGG
>JALSPJ010000016.1 GCA_026985995.1 Anaerolineales bacterium | reverse complement strand
TGTTCCCCTTCCTACTCAAGTAGAAGTAGAGGACTGAGACAAGCCATGCTTACGACGATTGCTCCATACACGCCTGATAAATTTGGGGCGTGGACCAAAATTCAACAACAATCCAACTTCCTTATCCGTCGCGCGCAGGTAATTCAACAACTGGGCCTCGTGCGAAGGATGCAAGGTCTCAACCGCCTTAATCTCAATAATAATCTTGTCTTCGACAACCAAATCGGCGTAATACATCCCAACAATGACATTTTTATAATGCACAGGAATGGGAACTTGAGGCTCAACTCGCAGCCCACGCGTACGCAACTCCTGCAACAACGCATTTTCATAAACTTTTTCCAAAAAGCCCATCCCCAATGTATTGTAAACCTCATAAAAAGCGGCCAGGATTTGCTCCGTCAAATGTTGATACAACATGTGAGCGCTCCCATCTATGACACAAGCAGGCGCGACCATTAAACCACAAATGCTTTTGATTATCCGCGATTATCCGCGTTCATCCGCGGCCAATTTTACACCCCAATGGAGGGCACAATGCAGCAGCAACGATGGACGGCAGGGTTTCCCGTAAGTGGCCCGGGGCAGTTCCCCGGGGTGCGGATGCGCCGGTTGCGCCGCACCGCCGACCTGCGCCGTATGGTCCGTGAGACCACCCTCACGCCCGCGGACTTCATCTACCCCCTCTTCGTCACCCACGGCCAGGGCGTGCGCCGCGAGGTCCCGTCCATGCCCGGCGTGTTCCAGCTCTCGGTGGACCAGGCCGTGCGCGAAGCCGAAGAGGCTTTCGCCCTGGACATTCCCGCGGTCATCCTCTTCGGCATCCCCGCGCACAAGGACCCCATCGGCAGCGAGAACTTCGCCGCGGAAGGTATCGTGCAGCAGGCCATCCAGGCCATCAAAGCCGCGGTCCCCGAGCTGGTGGTCATCACCGATGTGTGCATGTGCGAATACACGGACCACGGGCACTGCGGCATCGTCGACGAGGGCTGGGTCGTCAACGACCCCACCTTGGAAGTCTACGGGCGGGTGGCCGTTTCCCACGCTCAGGCCGGGGCCGACATGGTCGCGCCCAGCGGCATGATGGACGGCCAAGTGGGGGCCATTCGCGCGGCCTTGGACGCGGCCGGCTTCGGGCACATCCCCATCATGGCCTACGCGGCCAAATATGCCAGCGCGTTCTACGGCCCCTTCCGCGACGCGGCCCAAAGCCCGCCCCGCTTCGGCGACCGCCGTGGCTATCAGATGGACCCGGCCAACGCCCGCGAAGCCTTGCGGGAAGTGGCCCTCGACATCGCCGAGGGCGCGGACATCGTCATGGTCAAGCCCGCGCTGGCCTATCTCGACATCATCCGCGCGGTGCGGGAGGCCTTTCCGCTGCCCGTGGCCGCGTATCAGGTCAGCGGCGAATATGCCATGCTCAAAGCCGCGGCCCAAAAGGGCTGGCTGGACGAGCGTCGGGTGGCTCTGGAGACTCTCACGGTCATCAAACGCGCCGGCGCGGACCTCATCCTCACTTACTTCGCCAAAGACGCAGCCCGCTGGCTGAGCGGCGCGTAGCGAGGGCCAGGCCGACCCTCACCCCTCATCCATCACCCCTCGCACCTCACCCCTCACACGCTGGAGGTTCCCCATGTCCCGACCCCACGGCAACGGCTTTGGCGCTCCGCCACCCATTCCGGCCCGCAAGTACGACTTCCGTCAGGGGCCCATGCTGGTGTATTGGGAAGTGACCACCGCCTGCGACCTGGCCTGCCAGCACTGCCGGGCCAACGCGCAAATCTGGCGGCACCCCCAAGAGCTCACCCGGGAAGAAGGCTACCGCCTGCTGGAACAGCTGGCCGAATTCGACCCCAAGCCGCACATCGTGTTCACCGGCGGCGACCCTCTCAAGCACCCGGACCTGTTCCCCTGGATTGAACGCGCGGTGGAAATGGGCTTTCTGGCCGCGGTCACCCCGGCCGGCACGCCCCTGCTCACCCGGGAGGTCATCCAGCGCTTCAAGGATGTCGGCGTGTGGATGCTCTCCGTCAGTCTGGACGGTTCCACCCCCGAACGGCATGACGCGGTGCGCATGGTGCCCGGCAGCTTCGAGCGCACCCTCAACGCCATTCACTGGGCCAAAGAAGCCGGCCTGCCCCTGCAAATCAACAGCCTGGTGGCCCGCATGACCTACGACGACATCCCCAACATCGGCCGTTTGCTGGTGGAACTGGGCGTGGACCGCTGGAGCGTGTTCTTCCTGGTGCCCGTGGGCCGGGGCAAAATCTTGGGCACCGTGACCCCGGAGGAAACCGAGCGCCTGCTGGAATGGCTCTACGAATTCCAGAAGACCGCGCCCTTTGCCATCAAAACCACCGAGGCGCACCACTACCGCCGGGTGGCCCTGCAAAAAGCCACCGCGGAGGGCAACCAGCGCAAGCTCCAGGCCCTGCGCCGCGGCTTCGGCATTCGCGACGGTTCGGGCATCGTGTTCATCTCCCACATTGGCGAGATTACCCCGGCCGGGTTCCTGCCCGTGGTCACCGGCAATGTGCGCACTCACCACATCGTGCAGGTCTACCGGGAACACCCCTTGTTCGTCGGGCTGCGGGACCCGGACCGCTACCAGGGCAAATGCGGGGTGTGCGAATACCGGCGGGTGTGCGGCGGCTCCCGGGCCCAGGCCTATGCCTACACCGGCGACCCCTTGGGCTCGGATCCCACTTGCATCTACATCCCGCCCGCGGCCGCGCAGGCAGCGGCCACAAACCGCCAACCGCCAACTTCCAACTTCTAACTTCCAACCACCAACCTCCAACTTCTAACCTCCAACTTCTAACCTCCACCCCCCCATCCACCGGAGGCCACCCATGTACATCTGGCTCATCGGGCTCAATCACCGCACTGCACCGGTGGCGTTACGGGAGCACCTGGCCTGGCCCACGGCCGCGCTGCAAACGGGCCTGGACGCGCTGGCCGATTTGGCCCCCGAGCGGGTGATTTTGGCCACCTGCAACCGCTTCGAGCTCTACGGTGCGAGCCAGGACCCGCATGTGGCCACCGAGGCCATGCACCGTCTGGCCCAGCTGTGGGGCCTGAGCGACCTGTGGGAACAGGTAGAGGCCGCACTATACCGCCGCCTGGGCCTCGATGCAGCCCGCCATCTCTTTCGGGTGGCCGCGGGGTTGGATTCCATGATTTTGGGCGAGCCCGAAATTCTGGGTCAGGTGGGCGAAGCCTATACCCTGGCCCGGCAGGCCCAGGCCGTGGGGCCTTACCTGTCGCACCTGTTTCAGGAAGCCTTGCGGGTGGGCAAGTGGGCCCGGGAGGCCACCGACATCGGTCGCGCGCCGGCCTCGGTGGGCTCGGCCGCGGTGCACTTGCTGCGCCACGAAGTGCCCGCGCTGGAGACCCGCCGCGCGCTGGTTCTTGGCGCGGGGGCCATGGCCCGCACCGCGGCCCGCTATTTGCGCGCCGAGCAGCCCGCGGCCCTGGCCGTAAGCAACCGCACCCTGGCCCGGGCCCAAGTTTTGGCTGCGGAGGTCGGCGCGCGGGTCTTCCCCTGGGCCGAACGGGTGGCGGCTTTGACCTGGGCCGATGTGGTGGTGACCGCGGTAGCCGCGCCCCAGCCGGTGCTCACCGCGGCCATGCTGCAGGCCGCGCAGCAGCAGCGTCCTGGCCCCCGCTGGCTGGTCGACATCGGCGTGCCCCGCAACATCGACCCCGCGGCCCGGCAGGTTCCCCAGGTGCGCCTCTACGACATCGACGCGCTGCAGGGCCTGGTCGACGAAGGGCTGGCGCGGCGCCAGCGCGCGGTTCCCCAGGTGGAGGCCGCCATCGCCGAGGCCGTGCAAGACTTTCGGGCCTGGCTGCAGGCCCGGCAGGTGGCGCCCACCCTGGCCGCGCTGCGCCAGCAGGCCGAAGCCCTGCGCCAACGCACCCTGCAGCGCACCCTGCGCCGCTTCAAGAACCGCACCGTGGACCCCGAAGTCCTGGACGAGGTCACCCGCATTTTCGTGGACAAGTGGCTGCAAATTCCGGCCCGCAACCTGCAACGCTTGGCCCGCGAAGGCCGCGCCGACCCCTACGACGCGGCATTGCGGAGGTTGTTTGAGATTGAGAGGGAGAGGTTAGAAGGTGGAAGTTAGAAGTTAGGAGAATGTGGGGTTCGAGGCTTACCAACCACCAACTTCCAACCACCAACCACCAATTTTCTCGGAGGTTCCCCATGCCCCTCACGACCACCACTTCCCAAACGCTGTATGCCCAGGCCCGGCGTCTCATCCCCGGCGGGGTGAATTCGCCGGTGCGCGCGTTTCGCGCGGTGGGCGGTTCCCCCTTGTTCATCGCCCGCGGGCAGGGCGCGTATGTGTGGGACGAAGACGGCAACCGTTTCATCGACTATGTGCTCTCGTGGGGCCCCCTCATCGCCGGGCACGCGCACCCCAAAGTGGTGGAAGCCATCACCCGCACGGCCCAAAAGGGCACTTCCTTCGGCGCGCCCACCCGGCTGGAAATTCGGCTGGCCGAAAAGGTGGTCGAGCTGGTGCCCGGCATCGAGATGGTGCGCTTCGTCAACTCGGGCACCGAAGCCACCATGAGCGCGCTGCGTTTGGCCCGCGCGGTCACCGGTCGCGCCAAAATCGTCAAGTTCGTGGGCAACTACCACGGCCACGGCGACGCGCTGCTGGTGCGGGCCGGTTCGGGCGTGGCCACCTTGGGCCTGCCCGATTCCCCCGGCGTAACCCCCGGCACCGCGCAGGATACCCTGCTGGCCGAGTACAACGACCTGGCCTCGGTGCAACGCCTGTTCGAAGCCTTCCCCGACGACATCGCGGCCGTCATCGTGGAACCTGTGGCCGGCAACATGGGCGTGGTGCCGCCCCAACCGGGTTTTCTGCCCGGCCTGCGGGAGCTCACCCGGCGCTACGGTGCGCTGCTCATCTTCGACGAGGTGATGACCGGCTTTCGGGTGCACTTGGGCGGCGCGCAGGCCCTGTATGGCATCGACCCCGACATCACCACCTTGGGCAAGGTCATTGGCGGCGGCCTGCCCGTGGGCGCCTATGGCGGCAAGCGCGCCATCATGGAGCATGTGGCGCCGGTGGGGCCCATGTATCAGGCCGGCACCCTTTCGGGGAACCCCCTGGCCATGGCCGCCGGGCTGGCCACGCTGGAGCTCATCACCCAGCCCGGCGTGTGGGAGGCCATGGCGGCCCGCACCCAACGCCTGGTGGAAGGCCTGCAAGCCGCGGCCGCCGAAGCCGGGGTGCCCGTGCAGGCCAGCGCGGTGGGCACCATGTTCGGCCTGTTCTTCCACCCCGGCCCCGCGCCCACCAACTGGGAGCAGGTGCGCCAAAGCGACACTCAACGCTACGCGCGCTGGTTCTGGGCCATGCTGGAGCGGGGCGTGTACTTCGCGCCGTCGCAATTCGAGGCCGGGTTCCTCTCCATGGCCCACGACGACGCGGTCATCCAGCGCACCATCGAGGCCGCGTATGAGGTGTGGAGGAGTGAGGATAGAGGATAGAGGTTGGAGGATAGAGGTTGGAAGTTAG
>JALSPJ010000015.1 GCA_026985995.1 Anaerolineales bacterium | reverse complement strand
TCATCGTGGCCCCCGGCAACCCCAAAGGCCTGCAGGGCCTGGAAGACTTGGCCCGGGACGATGTGCGCTTCGTCAACCGCCAGCGTGGCGCGGGCACCCGCATTTTGCTCGACTATCATTTGCAGCGCCTGGGCCTGCGCGCCGAAGACATCGATGGCTATACGCAAGAGGAATACACGCACCTGGCCGTGGCCGCCGCGGTCGCCTCGGGTCGGGCCGATGTGGGCCTGGGCATCGCGGCCGCGGCCCAGGCCTTGGGCCTCGACTTCATCCCCCTGTTCACCGAACGGTACGACCTGGTGGTACCCGAAACCCACTACCACAGCGAGTTGCTGCAGCCGGTGTGGGAGCTGCTGGCCGACGACGCGTTTCGGGCTGCGGTGGCCGCGCTGCCGGGCTACGACCCGGCCCCCATGGGCCAGGTGCGCTGGGTGGCATAACCGGCTGGCGCGCCACGGCCGCGCCCCAAGGCCACGCGCACCCCGCAGGCCGCAGGCCGCGCGCCGGCTCTCGGGGAACCGGGCTGGGGTCCGGGCTGCGCCGCACCGACCAGTGCGGTATAATGCCCTCGTATGGACATGTTCCTTTGGCTGTGGTGGATTGCCGGTTTGGCGGCTCTGGGCATGACCGGGCTGGCCGTGTGGCGGCCGCGCCTCAAGGCCGCGTGGTGGGTGGCCCTGGGCACCGGCCTGGTGATGGCCCTCTTGTGGGCCGTGGCCTTTCCGGCCGCGCCGCGCACCGTGCTTTGGCCTGGACGCTGGGCCCCTGTGCTGCCGCCCCCGGCGCAGCACATTACCCCGTGGCAGTGGGCCGCGGGGCTGGCCCTGCTGACTACGGCCTGGGCCGGCATGGCCCTCACCGGTACCCGGCCTGCGCCGCCGGTAGCCCGGCCCGGCCCCTGGCGCTGGTGGCTCCTGGCCGCCATGCTGGGCCTCACCGCGCTCACGGCCGCCACAGGTTGGGCCCTGGCCGTGGCCTGGATGCTGCTCGACCTGCTGGTATTGGCCGTGGAAATGCGCATCTACGCCGGAGCCGAAGCCCGCGCGGCCGCGCTGCAACGCACCGCGGCGCGAGCCCTGTTTTGGGTCCTCCCCTTGTGGAGCGCGGCGCTCCCGGCTGCATGGCAGTCCCCCCTATGGGCCGCGGCGGTTCTGGCGCGGGCCTGGGCCACCCGCATGCCCCCTTTGACGGAACCGGCGTCCATCTTTGCCAGCACCGGGCGCTGGGTCTTTTGGCTGCCCTGGCTGGCCACCCTCGCGCCCTGGCTGGCCGCGACGCGCGCCCAACCAGCATTCCCCGTGGGGCTCGCCCTCGCGGTGGCCGTGGTGGGCCTGGGCAGCGCGTGGCGCGCCTGGCAGGGACCCACGCCGGCTGCGCGGCAACGGGGTTGGGCCGTAGCCAGCGCCGTGCTGGTGCTGCTGGCCGCCATGCGTGACCCGCAAGCCGCCCAGGCCTGGCTGCTGGCCCTCTTCCTGCTCGGCCTCAACCGGGAGGCACTGACCCTTTTGCCCGACCCCTGGCTTATCGGGCTGGTGGCCGTCCTGTGGGGCGGACCGGCCCTCATGCTGCCCTTTACCCCCACGGCCATCACCGCCGGCTTGTGGCGCTGGCCCCCTGCCGGGCTCGACGCGGCCCAGGCCGCCATTTATGGGCTGCTGCTCGCCGCCGCGTGGCGTCACTGGCCCCGCCCGCGGGAGGGGCTGGCCGCCTTCCCCCGAGGGGCGCAAATTTTGGCCGCCTGGGGGCTGCTGCTGCCCGGGGTGACCCTGTGGGGCATCGGCCTGCGGCTGGGCTGGCTCACCCCGCCCCCGGGGGTGCCGGGCTGGGCCCCGTGGTTACTGGGCCCGGCTTTGACCGCGCTGGCCGCGCTGGCTTCCCGCTGGCCCCGGGGCACGGGCGCGGCCCGCCGCGTGGCCCTGCCCCGCCCCGAAGACTTCTTCCGCCTGGCCTTGCGGGCTGGCATGCGCCGCCTGGAAGATGTGGTGCTCTTTGCCACTGCACTGCTGGAAGGCGAAGGCGGCCTGTTTTGGGCCCTGGTAGCCCTGGCCGTGGGCTTCTTGCTGTGGAAAGGGGGCTGAGACCGTGCCCTTTGCAAGTTGGGATGTGGTCGCGCTGGCTTTGATGGCCGGTATTGCCTGGCTGCTGTTGGTGTTGGAAGACTGGCGCAGCCTGCTCATCAGCCTGGCGGCGCTGGAAGCCGCGCTCGGGTCCGCGCTGCTGGCCGTTTGGGGCCCAACCCTGGTGGTGATGCACCTGCTGGCCGGGTGGCTGGCCGCGGCCATGCTGGGCCTGGGGCAAACCATGCACCGCCGCAAACACCCCGCGCCCCGGCCCCTCACCGGCCGGGTGGTGCGCGGGCTGGCCGGCGTGCTCACCCTGGCGCTGGTGTTCAGCGTGGGGCCGGTGTTGGCCCGCGCGTGGCCCACGGTGCCCGAGGCCGTGCGTTGGGCCGCCGCGGCCACCGCGCTCTTGGGCCTCATGCAGACCGCGTGGAGCCGCCACCCCCTGCGCCTGAGCATCGGCCTGCTGACCGTGCTGGCGGGCTTCGCGCCCCTCTTTGCCTGGCAGCACGCGGACCTGCTGACCACCGGCTGGCTGGCAGGGTTTCAGTTATTGCTGGCCTGGAGCGGCAGTTACCTGCTGCACCAAACCGCAGTCGGGGAGGAAGCCCTGTGAACGCGGCGTGGCTCTGGGTCGTCTTCCCCTTGGTCGCCGGCCTGGGCCTGGGCCTGTGGCCGCGGGGTTCCACCCGCCAAAAGCGCTGGGTGGCCGCGGCCATTGCCGGGGGCCTGGCCCTGGTGGCCTGGAAAGTACCCCTGGGCCATCCGGTGCCCTTGTTCGGCTATCGCTGGTCGTGGTTGTTCACCGCGGAATGGCGCCTGGCCGGGCACGCGTTCGTGCTGGACGATGCGGCGCGCGGCTGGCTGGCCGCGCTTTTCGCCTGGGCCGCGCTGTGGGCCTGGACCGCGGCAGAAGCCCGCATGGCCCCCGACTTCCTGGGCTGGACCCTGGCCCTCCCCGCCTGGCTGACCTGGGCCCTGGCCGCGCGCGACCCCTTTGACCGGGCGCTGCTGTTGAGTCTGGCCCAGTTGGGCCTCGTCTTCCTCTGGCTGCCCTATCACCGTCGCGCCTTGGGGCCGGGCCTCATGCGCGCCCTGGCCTGGAACGCGTTGGGCCTGCCCCTGCTGCTTTTGGCCCTGACCCAAACCCCGGGCCTGGAAACGGCCTCGCCCGAGACCCCCGCGGTGCAGCAGGCCGGTTTGCTGCTGGGGTTGGGCGTGGCCCTGTGGGCCGGGGTCTTTCCGTTTCACACGGTTTACCCCCTGGTGGGCCGCGAAGTGCACCCCTTCCGGGCCGGATTCGGCTGGTGGTTTACCCACACCGCGCTGGTGCTGGCCATGGCGCACTGGGCGGCCCATTTCCTCTGGCTGCGGGAAAACCCCGCCCTGTACACCGGCCTGCGGGCCTTGGGCGTGGGCACCCTGGCCCTGGCCGGTGTGCTGCTGGCCGTGCAACGCGATTTGGGCCGCGCGGTGGGTTATGTGGCCTGGCTCAACACCGGCTGGACCTGGCTGGCCCTGGCCCAGGGGCTGGAGCAGGGCACTACGGCCTTTCTGGCCCTGGCCTGGCCCCGGGCCCTGCTGTGGCTGGGCTGGACCTGGGCCTTAGCCGTGCTCATGCTGCCCGACGACGCCATCCACCGCTTCGCCCCCCAGGGGCGGGGGCGGGCCTCCCCCTGGGTCGCGGCCCTGGTGGTGCTGGGGCTGGGCGCGTGGGCGCCCTGGCCGGGGCTCAACCTGGCCCCCTGGAGCGCGGCGCTGGTCGCCGGCGCTTCCCCGAACCCCGGGCTGCTGCTCGGTCTGGGGGTGGCCTTCGCCGGCCTCACCGGGACCGCCTGGCGCTGGGCCCAACAGCTGTTTGTGGAGCCGTTGCCCAAAGCCCCGCCCTGGCGCGAAACCTGGCGCGAGCGCGGCCTGGTTCTGGCTTGGCTGTTGCTTTGGGTTGTGGTAGCATGGATGCCCGGCCTGTGGCACCAATGGGCGACCGCGGCCAGCAGCTGGCTGCCATAGCCCACCGGCAGCTCGGAACCCTTCCCCCGGAGAAAAGCCATGAGCGAACCCGATGAACTCGTGCAGCGCCTGCAATGGCTGGAGCAGGAACGGCGTAAGGACCGGGCTTTGCTGCTCACTTTGCAGCAGCGCCTCCTGGAAGTGGAAAGCCAGCAGCAAACCCTGGAAGGCCAGGTGCGCGAAGTGAGCGCCGAAATTGCCCGGGTGGCCGGTGCATTGCAACGCTTCGACACCTTAGAAGAGACCCTCAACCAGGTCCGCCAACAGGCCCGGCAGGACCTGGAAGGCTGGGTGGGCGAATTCCAACAGCGCCTGGACGAAATCAAGGAAGAGCTGCGCACCGGCTTGACTGGGTTGCAAGGCCGCTTCCAGGCCATCGAAAGCCAGCTCACCCGCATCGACCCGTTGCAAGAGCGCCTGGACGAACGAGAGCGGCAGGAAGACGCGCTGCGCCGCCAGCTCTCGCAACTGCGCTTGCAGCTCGACGACATGGAACGCCGCCTGCACGAGCGCCTGGAAGCCCTGCGCCTGCTGCAAGAAGACCGGGAGCGCCTGACCAAGCGCCTGGTGGACCTGCAGGCCGAAACCGCGGCCCTGCGCAAACGCCTCGAGGAACACGCCACGGCCCATACGCTCTTTCAGGAGGGCCTGCGCAAGGTGGAAAAGCAGCTGCAGGCCCTGCAGGCCGCGGAAGACGAACGCCGCCGCGAGCAGCGCGCGTTCCTCGAAAGCATCGCCCGCAAGCAGGCCGACTACGAGCGCACCTGGAAGGAATGGGAATCCCGCTTCGCGGCCCTGGACGAAGTGCGGGAACGGGCCGAGAAGCAGCTGCAAACCATGTTCAACCTGGCCCGGGATGTGCGCCAGGCTCAACAGCACTTCGAGGAAGCCTACGAGCGCTTAGAGCGCCGCATTCACGAGATTTCGGAGATGCAGCGCCTGGCCGAGGAACGCTTCCGCCAGGAATGGATGACCTTCAAGGCCGACGACCAAAAGCGCTGGACCAATTACCTGTTGGCCCAGGAAGAGCAACAGCGGGAGCTCCAGCGCCTGTTGGACGCGCTGCGGGAAGACCTGGACCGGCTGGAAGGCCGGGTTGCAGACCTGACCGACCAGGTGGAAGTGACCGACGACCTGGTGGCCCAACGCCTGCGCGGCCTGCTCACCATGGCCCGCGACTGGCTCGAGGCCTACGAACGCCAAACCGCAGCCTTCCGCACCGGCCCTGCCAGGGAGGAAACCCCATGACCCGACCGGACCTGCTCGCCTGGGCGCGCGCCGAACTGGCCGCCGCGTATGCCGACCGGGCTCGGGGCAACGAAGGTCGGGCTCGGGTGCGCGCCCGCCGCATTGCCGGCGCGCTGGCCGATGCCTACCTGCGCCGCCAGGGCGTCACCCACACCCATGGCCAAAACGCACTGCGCATTTTGCAGGAACTGTGGAAGCGGCCCGAGCTCTCGGGTCAAACCCGCCTGGCCCTCACCCACCTGCTGATGAAGGTCGACACCAACTTTCGCCTGCCCCCGGGCGTGGACCTGCTGCACGATGTGCAAGTGCTGGCCCGCGAGTTATTGGGCGAAACCCTGCGCCCCGAGGATGAGGCATGAAGCGCTACGCACTGCCCTTGCTGGCCGGGTTGCTGGCCGGCGCGGCATTGTTTAGCCCCGACGCGGGAGCCCTCACGCCCTGGCTGCGTTGGGCAGGCTACCTGCTGGCCGCGTGGGGGGCTTCGTGGCCCGCGCCCCGCTTGCAATGGGCCCCGGGCTTTTGGGCCGTGTTCGCGCTGTGGGCCGTGCGGGCCTGGTGGCTGCACAACCCACCCGGGGCCGCGGCCGAAGCCTGGTGGGCCCTGCTGGCCGCGGGGCTGGGCCCGGTGCTGGCCTATTTCACCACAGCCCGGGGCTACGACCCTCACTTCGACCTGGTGGTTCCCTGGGTCTACGGCCACCTGGCCCGCCGCCAGGGAACCCGCCCCCACACCCTGTTGCGCCTGGCTCAGGTGCAGCCCGCCCATCGGGTGCTGGATGTGGGCGGCGGCGCGGGGCGCACGGCCCGCTACATGGAGCACGCCCGCCAGGTCGTGGTGCTCGACCCGTCGCCCTTCATGCTGGCCGAAGCCCGTCGGCGGGAACGCCTGCAGCCCGTGCGCGGCTTTGCCGAACGCCTGCCCTTCCCCGCAGCGGCCTTCGACCGGGTGGTCATCGTCGACGCGCTGCACCACATGCGCGACCAGCAGGCCGCGCTGGCCGAGGTCTGGCGCGTACTGGCCCCTGGCGGCCGCTTCGTACTCGAAGAACCTAACCCTCAACATCCCGTGGGCCGCGCCATTGCCTGGGGCGAACGGCTGCTGGGTATGCCCAGCCGGTTCCACACCCCCGAGCACCTGGCGGCCCAATTCCCTCACGCGCGGCGGGTGCACATCGAAAAAGACGCCTGGCGCGCCTGGATTGTGGTGGAGAAAGCCTGATGCCAAGCCGGTGCCCGGCCCCTCAAGCAACTTTCCGCCCGGCTGCGGGTTGTAAATGCTGCCCGGCACCGGCGGGGGAGGCGCAACCATGAAGGAACTCCCCGACGACCAGGTGCTGGCCCGGGCCATCCAGGGCGACCGGGAAGCTTTTGGTGAGCTCTATCGCCGGCATGTGCGGCGCATTTACAACTACATCTACTACCGCGTGGGCAACCCCCACGACGCCGAGGACCTCACGGCCCGGGTGTTCTACCGGGCCCTGCGCAACATTCACCGCTACGAAGACCGGGGGCTGCCCTTTTCGGCCTATCTCTATCGCATCGCGCACAATGTGGTGGCCAACTGGCACCGCGATACCCAACGCCGGGCCGAAATCCCCCTGGACGCCCTGTGGTCCCTGCGCGACGAAAGCCCCGCGCCCGAGGCCACCCTGCTGCGCAACGAAGAGTACGAGCGCCTGCTGACCGTCATTCGCCGCCTGCCGCCGGACCGGCAGCAATTGCTCATCCTCAAATTCGTCGAGCGCCTCTCCAACGCCGAAATCGGCCAAATCATGGGCCGCAGCGAAGGCGCCATCAAGAGCCTCTACCACCGCACCCTGTTGGCTTTGCGCCGGGAACTGCAGCGCCTGGAGCAAGAAGACGCGACCCACGAGGAACGGCCATGACCTTCCACATCGTGATGGACAGCGTGGGCGATTTGCCCGCCGACTGGGCCCAGGCCTATCGGGTGCACATTTTGCCCGTCAACATCACCATCGGGGCGCGCACTTACCGGGACGATGTGGACCTGGACGCGGCCACTTTAGTGCGCATGGTGCGCGAAATCGGTCAATTTCCGCGCACTTCTCAGCCCTCGCTGGGGCAATATGTGCATTTTTACCGCCAAATTGCCCACCCCGGCGACACCATCCTTTCCATCCATGTGAGCCGCCATTTGTCGGGAACCTACGCCGGGGCCGTGGCCGCGGCCCGGGAACTGCAAGCCCAGGGCCTGCGGGTGGTGCCCTTCGACTCCCAAGGCGGCTCCATGAGCATGGGCTTTTTGGCCCGCGCTGCGGCCCAGGCGCGCGACCAGGGCCTCTCGCTGTCGGCCACGCTGGAAAAACTGCGCGCCTTGCGGGACCGCATGGCCCTGGTGCTCACCTTAGGCGACCTGGAATTCATCCGCCGCAGCGGCCGGGTGAGCGCGCTGGCCGCGGCCCTGGCCTCGCTGCTGCGCCTTTACCCCGTGCTCACCGTGCAGGAAGGCCGCCTGGTGGTCAGCGCCAAAGTGCGCACTTCCAGGCGCGCCCTGCAAGCCGTGGTGCAGCAGGTGGCCCGGCGTTTCGGCCCCCAACCCTTGCACCTGGCCGTGATGCACGCGCTGGCCCCCCAACGCGCCCGGCACCTGCTGGAACTGGCCCGCACCCGCTTGCAGCTGCGTGAAATTGTCACCGGGACCATCTCCGCGGCCCTGACCGCGCATTTGGGCCCCGGCACCGTGGGTTTGGTGGCCTACCCGGCCCCAACGCACCCCTGAGGAGGAGAAGCACGCTCATGCCTCGTCCTCGTTTCCCTGCGGCCTCCCAACCCGACCTGGCCGACCTGGAAAGCTGGCTGGCCGAACGCCTGGTCCCCGTGGAAGCCGACGACGCGTTCGTCGAAACCGTGCATCGCCGGCTGGCCGTGGCCGACCCACGGCCCATGGAAATCGCCTGGCGACCGCCCAACGCGCGGCAGCAAATTTTCCTCACCCTGGCTGCGCTGGGCGGCACGCTGTTGACCTTGGGCGTGGCCGTGCTGTTGTGGTTCTACCGCCGCCAATCCCCCCGCCCTGCGGCTTGAACCATGCCCCGCCTGGCCTGGCAGCCCGGTTCCCCCGCCGAAAACTGGCGCGCGCTGCAACGCACCCTGCCCGCCGCGCTGTGGGCCCTGCTGCAGCGGGTGCGGCAGGCGGCCCAGGCGCGCGGCTGGCCCCTCTATGTGGTCGGCGGCTTCGTGCGCGATTGGCTCCTGGGGCAGCTCACCCTGGACCTGGACCTGGTGGTGGAACCCGTCCCAAGCGCAGGCCCGGGTTGGCCGGCCATTGTTCTGGCCCAGACCCTGGCCCGTGAACTGGGCGGCCGGGTGACCGAACACCGGGCCTTTGGCACGGCCAAGTGGTGGCTGCCCCCGGCCCTGAAGCTGGCCGCCCGCCTGGGGCTACCGCCGGGGGAACCCACGGGAGTGCCCGCGCATCTCGATTTCGTCACCGCCCGGGCCGAACACTACCCGCACCCCGCGGCCCTGCCCCAGGTGCGCCCCGCGAACCTGCACGCCGACCTGCACCGCCGCGACTTTACCATCAACGCCATGGCCCTCAGCCTCACCCCGCAGCCGGGCGTGCTGCACGACCCCTTCGGCGGTCTGCAGGACCTGCGCGGCGGGGTGCTACGCGCGCTGCACGCGCGTTCGTTTCGCGATGACCCCACCCGCATGTTCCGGGCCGTGCGCTACGCGGTGCGCTACCGCCTGCGCCTGAGCCCCGAAACCCGGGCCCAATGGCCCCAGGGCCTGGCGCATGTGCCCGCGCTCTCGGGCGACCGGGTGCGCCACGAGTTGGACCGCCTGCTCGACGAGCCCCTGGCCGGGCGCATGGTGCGCCGCCTGGGCGCCTGGGGTCTGGCCCGGGCCGTGCACCCGCGCCTGCCGGCCGGCCGCGCGGCCGCGCGGCGGGTGACCCGGGGGCACACCGCCCAGGCCGCGGCCGTGGCCCAGGCCTGGGGCCTGGCCGGGGAACCGCCCGTGCCCCGCGCCACCCGCTACGCCCTGTGGTGGGCCACCCTGCCGCGCGCGGCCATCGACGCGCTGAGCGCCCGGCTGACCGCGCCCGCCGCCCTGCGACGCACCGCCCAGGCCGCAGCCCGGCTGTGGCGCACGCGCCGCGTTTGGGCCGCCTGGCCCCCGGCGCGCTTCACTTTCCACCTGGAAGCCTTCCCCCTGGAAGCGGTGCTGGCCGTGCGCCTGCTCACCGACGACCCGGCCCTGCAGGCCCGGCTGGACCGCTTTGCGCAGGAGTGGCGGCATGTGCGGCCCAGCACCACGGGCCACGATTTGCGCGCTTTGGGCCTGCCCCCCGGGCCGCACTACGCGGCCATTTTGCGCGCCCTGCGGGCCGCGTGGCTGGAAGGGCGGGTGCACTCCGCGGCCCAAGAAGCCCAGCTGCGGGCCCAACTGGTGCAGGCCGCGCGGCGCGCGGCCGGTTCGACGCCGGTTCCCCCAAAACCCACCCCCCACGCCGAGGCCTCATGAGCTGGCAAACCGCAAACCGCAACACCCTGTGGGCCGGGCTGCTGGTGCAGGCCTGGGAAGCCGCCGGGCTCCGGGCCGCGGTACTGGCCCCCGGCTCCCGCTCCACGCCGCTGACTGTGGCCTTCATGCACAGCCGTATCGCCACTTATATCGTGCCCGACGAGCGGGCCGCGGGGTTCTTTGCTCTGGGCCTGGCCCGGGCCACGGGCCGCGCGGTGGCCGTGGTGACCACTTCGGGCACCGCGGCGGCCAACCTGCACCCCGCGGTGCTGGAAGCCCATCACAGCCGGGTGCCGCTGCTGGCCCTCACCGCGGACCGGCCGGCCGAGCTGTACGACAGCGGTGCGAATCAAACCACGGACCAACAGCGGCTGTTCGGCCCCGCGGTACGCTGGTTCCACCAGGTAGCCCTGCCCGAGGCCGCGCCCGGCCCCCGGCTGCTGCGCTACCTGCAGGCCCTGGCCCACCGCAGCCTGGCGCGTGCCCAGGGCCTGACCGGGCCGCCCGGCCCCGTGCACCTCAACCTGCCCTTCCGCAAGCCCTTGGAGCCCACCCCCGTGCCCGAGGACCGGGCCGCGGACGCGTGGCAAACGGCCCAGGCCTGGGCGCGACCGGGGCCGTATGTGCAAACCCTGGCCCCCCCACCGGCCGGGCTGGCCCCCGAGGCCGCGACCGAGCTGGCGCGGGTGCTGCACCCCGCGCGGCGGGGGGTGGTGGTGGCCGGGCCCGCCGCGGCGGGGGAACCCGCGGAGGCCGAGGCCATTGCCCAATGGGCCCGGGCCCAGGGCTGGCCCCTGCTGGCCGACCCGCTTTCGGGCCTGCGCTTTGGGCCCTGGGTGCCGCACACGCCCCTGGTGGGCGGTGGGGTGAGCCGCGCGCTGGCCCAGGGCTGGCGGCCGCCTCAGCCGCCGCAGGTGGTGGTGCTGGTCGGCAACCCGCCGGTGGGCTTTGGCCCGCTGCGCTTTTTGGCCGCGCTGCCGCCCGGTGTGGAAGTGGTGGCCTTCGCAGCCGACGGGGAATGGAACGACCCCGAATTCTACCCGGGCTGGCGGGTGCCCGTGGCCGCGGCCGCGGCGCTGGCCGCTTTGCCCACCGGGCCGGTCCACGCGGAGCCCTTCCCCCAAAGCCCCTGGCTGCAGGCCTGGCTGCAGGCCGAGGCCCAAAACTGGCCCCCGGCCCCGCCCCGCCCTCTGGACGAAGAAGGGCAGGTGGCCTGGCATCTCACCGCGGCCGCGCCCGAAGACGCGCTGCTGTTCGCGTCCAACAGCCTGCCCATTCGCCACCTGGACGAATGGGGCCGCACCCGCGCGCGGCCGTTGCGGGTGGCGGCCAACCGGGGTCTGAGCGGCATCGACGGTGTGCTGGCCACGGCCACGGGCATGGCCCTGGCCCACCCCGGGCCCACGGTGCTGCTCATTGGCGATTTGGCGTTGTATCACGACCTGAACAGCCTGCTGCTGGCGCCCCGCTTTGGCGTGCCTTTGGCCGTGGTGGTGCTCAACAACAACGGGGGCCGCATTTTCGAGCGTTTGCCCATCGCTCGCTTCGACCCGCCCTTCACCGAGGCCTTTCGGGTGCCCCTGAACTTAGACTTTGCCGCGCCAGCCCGGGGCTTTGGCTGGCGCTACGCGGCCCATGCCCTGCGCGACCCCGGGCTGCCCGCGGCCCTGGCCGCGCTGTGGCGGGTGCACGAGCCCACCCTGCTGGAAGTGCGGGTGTGCGGCCCGCCGCGGTAGGGGCGCAGCGTGCTGCGCGCCCCGGGGGATGCAGCCGCGGATAGACGCGGATGAACGCGGATAAAAAACCACGGATGCACACGGAAAAACACGGAAGGAAAACAGCGGGGAGCGGTGAGCAGGGCGCACGGGGTAGGGGCGACCCGGCTGGCCGCCCGCCGCGGGTAGGGGTGCACGGCGGCGCGCCCCGGCGGATGCAGCCGCGGATGAAATGAAAAAACCGCGGGCCTGGCGCGCGAACTTCGCCCTTGGGGTATAATTCCCCGAACGCCGCGGCGCTGCTGCGCCAGGTCAGGCGTCATGCTTCAGGAGTTGCCATGCCCACTTATCACATCATCTCCCTCGGCTGCGCCAAAAACACCGTCGACGCGCACTCCATGGCCGCGCTGCTGGAAAGCGCGCACTACACGCCCACGGACCAGGCCGACCGGGCCGATGTGGTCATCGTCAACACCTGCGGTTTCATCGCGCCGGCCCGGGAAGAGTCGTACCAGGTGCTGCGCGACCTGGCCGCGGCCAAAAAACCCGGCCAGCTGCTCATTGCGGCCGGGTGCCTCACCCAGCGCTACGGCCAGGAAGTGGCCCGCCGGGTACCCGGCGTCGATGGCATCATCGGCACCCGCCGCTGGATGGACATTTTGGACCTCATCCGCCGGCTGCGCCAGAGCCCCCACCCCGAGCCCCTCTACCACCTGCCCGACACCCCCACCGTGGGACGGGACGAACGGGGCGTGTTGCGGGTGGCGGTGCAGGGCGGCAGCGCTTACCTCAAAATCGCGGACGGCTGCCGCCGGCCCTGCGCGTTCTGCGCCATTCCCCTCATCAAGGGCACCCTGGTCAGTCGGCCCACAGAAGCCATTTTGCACGAAGCCCGGGCTTTGCGCGACGCGGGCGTGCAGGAAATCATCCTCATCGCCCAAGACACCACCGACTACGGCCACGACCTGGGCCTCAAAGACGGCCTGGCCCAGCTGCTGGAGCGCCTGGTGCGAGCCGTGCCCGATGTGCCCTGGATTCGGGTGCTCTACGCCTACCCGGGCTATGTCACCGACCGGCTCATTGAAGTCATGGCCACCCACCGCCAAATCGTGCCCTACCTCGATATGCCCCTGCAGCACGCGCACCCGGCCACCCTGCGCCGTATGCGCCGACCGGCCAACATCGATTGGGTCTACCGCACCCTGGAAAAAATGCGGGCTGCCATCCCCAACCTGGCCCTGCGCACCACCTTCATCGTCGGCTATCCCGGCGAAACCGAAGCCGAGTTCCAAACCCTGCTCGACTTCATCCAGGATATTCAGTTCGACCGGGTGGGCGCGTTTCGCTTTTCCTACGAAGAAGGCACGGCCAGCGCGGCCTTGGGCGACCCCATCCCGCCCGAGGTCAAACAGGCCCGCTGGGAGCGCCTCATGGCCACCCAGCAGCCCATCTCGCTGGCCCGCAACCAGGCCCTGGTGGGCCAAACCTTAGATGTGCTCATCGAGGGCGTGGACGAGACCCACAACCTTTCGGTGGGCCGTTCGTATCGCGATGCGCCCGAAATCGACGGCCTGGTGCTGGTAGAAGGCCGATTGCCCATCGGCCGCCTGGTGCCCGTGCGCATCACCGGGGCCATGGTCTACGACCTGGTGGGGGTGCCCGCGGCGGGTGCGGCTCATGGGGAACCGGCTCCGCCGCGGCCGCGCAAACGCCGCAAACGGAGGCGCGCATGAACCCCACCTTGCCCTACCCCTGGGCCGTCGAGGCCTTGCGTCAGGCCGGGCGCGTCACGCGCGCCGTCCAGCAGAAACACACGACCGGCGCACTCACCAAGGCCGACCGCTCGCCCGTGACCGCGGCCGACTTCGCGGCCCAGGCCGTGGTCACCGCGGCGCTGCTGGCCCACGACCCCACCGCGCGGCTGGTGGCCGAAGAAGACGCGGCCGCGCTGCAGGCCGCGCCCCAGGCCGTGCGGCAAGCCGTGCTGCAGGCCGTGCACCTGGTGCACCCGGCCGCCACCTGGCCCCAGCTGCTCACCTGGCTGGAACAAGGCCGCGGCGCGCCCCAGGGCCGCTTTTGGGTGCTGGACCCGGTAGACGGCACCAAGGGCTTTTTGCGCGGCGCGCAATACGCAGTGGCCCTGGCGCTGGTGGAAGACGGCCAGGTGGTGTGGGGCGGGCTGGCCTGCCCCAACCTGCAACTGCCCACCGCGATGCAGCAGGGTGTGCTGGCCATCGCGGCCCGGGGGCAAGGGGCCTGGGTGGCGGAGCTGTTCGCCGCACAACCGCGCTGGCACCGGGCCCGGGTTTCTGCGCGCCGCGCGCCCCAGGGAGCCCGGCTGCTGCGCTCCTACGAAGCCGCGCACACCCACGGCGGTCTCATCGAGGCCCTGGCCGCGGCCCTGGGCACCCGTGAGCCGCCGGTGCGCCTCGACAGCCAGGCCAAATATGCCCTGCTGGCCACGGGGCAGGCCGAGGTCTACCTGCGGGTTCCCCCACCCCAACGGCCCGACTACCGGGAGAAGATTTGGGACCAGGCCGCGGGCGCGCTGCTGGTGGAAGAAGCCGGCGGCCGGGTCACGGACCTGGACGGCAAGCCCCTGGACTTCGGTCAGGGCCGCACCCTGGCCGCCAACCGGGGCGTGCTGGCCACCAACGGCTTGCTGCATGCAGCCGTGTTGCAGGCCCTGCGCCAGCTGGCGGCATAACCCCACGCCCCCGGCAAAAAACAAGGGCCCCGCGCGGGGCCCTTACAGTTTGTCACAACGCCGTCGTTCACTCCATGCCCAGGTAGGTCTTTTGCACCATTTCGTTGTTGCGCAGGTTCTCGGCCGTATCGGCCAGGACGATTTCGCCGGTGCGCAACACATACCCCCGGTGCGCAATTTGCAGCGCCATCAGCGCGTTTTGTTCCACCAGCAAAATGGTGGTCCCCTGGCGGTTGATTTCCTGGATGATGTCGAAGATGCTTTCTACCAGGATGGGGGCCAACCCCATGGAAGGCTCGTCGAGGAGCAAGATTTTGGGCCGGCTCATGAGGGCCCGGCCAATGGCCAGCATTTGCTGCTCGCCGCCCGAAAGGGTGCCCGCGGCCTGGCCCTGGCGTTCCTTCAACCGGGGGAAGAGGGTGAACACCCGCTCCAGGTCTTCGGCAATGGCCTGCTTGTCGTTGCGGGTGTAAGCGCCCAGCTCCAGATTTTCGAGCACCGTGAGGCGGGCAAAGACGCCGCGACCCTCGGGCACCATGGAGATGCCTTTGAGGACGATTTCGTGGGTGCGATATTGGCTCAGGTCCTCGCCATGGAGCAATACCTGGCCCTCACGGGGGGGCAGGAGCATGGTGATGACCCGCAGGGTGGTGGTTTTGCCCGCGCCGTTGGCCCCAATCAGGGTGACGATTTCGCCCTCTTCCACGGTGAGCGAAATGCCCTTGAGCGCGTGGATGTTGCCGTAATAGGCATGGACATTGTGCAATTCCAAAAGCGCCATGACGGACCTCCCTCATGCGGCCGGGGCCGTGGCTTCGGCCGTCGAGAGCCCCGACGCCGCACCCCGACCCAGGTAGGCTTCGATGACCCGCGGATTGCGCTGGATTTCCTCGGGCTTGCCTTCGGCGATTTTGGTGCCAAAGTCGAGCACGGTGATTTTCTCGCTGATGGTCATCACCACCTTCATGTCGTGCTCGATGAGCAAAATGGTCAGGTTCCAGTCGTCACGCAGCTGGCGAATGAAGGCTATCATCTCCGCGGTCTCTTGCGGGTTCATGCCGGCCGTGGGTTCGTCGAGCAGCAGCAGCTTGGGCTCGCTGGCCAGGGCCCGGGCAATTTCCAGGCGCCGTTGTGCGCCATAGGGCAGGCTGTTGGCCTGGTGGTTGGCCCATTCGGCCAGGCCGATGTAATCCAGCAGCTCCCAGGCGCGGCGCAAGACCTTCTTCTCCTGCCTGATGAAGGCCGGCGTGTGCACGATGGCATCCCACCAGTGCAGCGAGAGGCGGGGGTGCATGCCGACCATCACATTCTCGATGGCGCTCATCTTGCCGAACAAACGGATGTTCTGGTAAGTGCGGGCAATGCCCATGGTGGTGATTTTGTCGGGCCGCAGGCCCTGGATTTCCTTGCCTTCGAACTCGATGGTGCCTTCTTCGGGTACATAAAAGCCGGTGATGCAGTTGAAGAAAGTGGTTTTGCCCGCGCCGTTGGGGCCGATGACGCTGGCAATGGCGTGCTCTTCGATTTCGAAATCCAGATCGTTGACGGCCACCAGACCGCCGAAGCGCTTGGTCACATGACGGGCAACGAGAATGGGTGCCATCTTTGCCTCCTCACTGGGCCGTTTCCGGGGCGCTTTCGTCGGGCCGGGCATACACATTCAAGCGTTTGGGCCAAAAGCCCTCGGGCTTGACCAGCATCATGGCGATGAGGGCGATGCCGTAGAACAACATGCGGTATTCGGAAAATTCCCGCAAAAGCTCAGGCAGGCCCACCAACGCCAGCGCGCCCACCACCACGCCGGGCAGGCTGCCGATGCCGCCCACGATGATGAGCGAGAGCACATTGATGGAAATGATGAGGTTGAAGGTGTGCGGGTACACCGAACCGACTTTGGCGGCGAAAATGGCGCCGCTCAGGCCCGAAAACGCGGCCCCAAACCCAAAGGCCAGCAGCTTGGTCGTCACCAGGTGGATGCCCATGGCCTCGGCCACATCTTCGTCTTCCCGCAAGGCCTGCCAGGCCCGACCCACCCGCGAGTGATACAGCCGGCTGGCGATGAACCAGGTGAGCAAAATGCCGGCCAAAATCAGATAGTACAGCTGATATTCCTCTTTCAACACCCGGCCAAAAATTTCGGGCTTGGGAATATCCAGCACCCCCAACGCGCCGCCCATGAAGGGCTTGAGCCAGTCGGAGTTGGCCAGGATGCGGATGATTTCGCCAAAGCCCAGGGTCACGATGGCCAGGTAGTCGCCGCGCATGCGCAACACGGGCACGCCCAAAATCACACCCGCGCTCAGGGCGAACACGATGGCCACGGGCAAGGCCTGCCAGAAGGAGTAGCCCATGCCCAAAGGCCCTAAGGAGGTCATCAACGCCACAGTATACGCGCCAATGGCGAAGAAAGCCACATACCCCAGGTCCAGCAGCCCGGCGAAGCCCACCACGATATTGAGCCCTAAGCCCATGATGACATATAAGCCCACCAGGTTGAGCACGCTATTGAGGTAGGTGTCTTTGCTCAGCAGCCAAATGGGCAAAATCAAAAGCAGCAGCAGCAACAACCCCAACTTGAGGCTGCGCTTCCAGGCTGGTTCGGGGCCCGTTTCCAGGGGAACCGACCGCTGGGCCTGGGGGTGGTTCTGACGCCACCAGGCATAGAGGCCAAATAACACGCTCAGGGCCACAAAGAGCACGGCTGCGCCCCAGGGCTTCAGGCCTTTGTAAGCGAACAAGGGGCCCAAGGCCTTCTTCAAAATTGTGCGCTGCACCAGCTCGGCCAGCACGCCCATGAGCAAAGTGGTGCTCGCACCGCCCAACAGGGCCTGATGCAGCACCGGCGGCAGCACGGGCAGCGTCGCGGTGGCCGCGCCCAGGGCCGCGCCGGTCAAAATCAAATAGCCAATGCCCAGCGCGGTGCTCTCCTGGTTGAAGAGCAGGAACTTGTACAAGTTCGGCTTGGCCGTCACGAACATCCACGCCAGGTCGATTTTGCGGCCCACGATGGGCAAAAGGGCCAGCAACGCCGCGCCCAGGCCCCCCACCAGCGCGCCGTGCACAGGAACCAGCGCCCGTTGGGTCTTGCCCACATGACGCCGCGCCACAATATAGCCCATGCCGGCGAAGACCAGCATATACACCACATGCCCCAACGACAGTTTGCCGATGACCGGGCGCTGGCTCAAACTGAGCACCATGCCCGTCAAGGCGATGTAAATGGCAATCACGCCGGTCAGCAAACCGGCTTTCACCGTGCTGCGCCAAATCGTTGCATTCTGCATGGTCGGCCCTCCTGCTTATGCCCGCTTCTCGGCCACGGCTTCGCCCAAAATGCCCGTGGGCCGAAAGATGAGCACCATGACCAGCATGGTGAAGGCGATGACATCCTTGAGCTGCGACGGCGCGGGAATGCCCAGGCCTTCCAAAATCAGCGCCGGGCCTAAGGATTCGAAAATGCCCAAAAAGTAACCGCCCAGCATCGCGCCGGGAATGTTCCCAATGCCGCCCAGCACCGCGGCGGTGAAGGCTTTGATGCCCGGCACGAAGCCCATGAAGAACTTGACCTGGAAGAAGATGAGGGAATACAACACCCCGGCCACGCCGGCCATGGAAGCACCCAAAATGAAAGTGCGCACAATGATTTGGTCCACATCAATGCCCATGAGCGCGGCCACATCTTTGTTTTCGGCCACGGCCCGCATGGCCTTGCCCGTCTTGGTGCGCTGCACATACCAGTACAGCCCGGCCATCATCAGCAACGACACCACAATGGTCAGCGCATGGGACTTGCCGATTTCCAGGCCCCACACATTGACCGAGCCCTTGAGCATTTCCATCTCGGGGAAGGCCCGCAAGCCCGAGCCAAAGAAGGAGCGGGCCGTGTATTGTAAAGTAAATGAGGCCCCGATGGCCGTAATCAAGGGAACCAGCCGCGGGGCCTTGCGCAGGGGACGATAAGCGATGCGCTCCACCAGCACCGCCACCACCGACGAGGTGGTCATGGCCACCAACAGGACGATAATCAGGGAGAGCACCGGCTGACCGTCCCAATAGCCGGCTTTGTCCAAAGCCAGGGCGGTGAAGAGCGCGCCGAACGCACCGAACATGAAAATTTCGCCGTGGGCGAAGTTAATCATGAACAAAATGCCATAAACCAGCGTATAACCCAGCGCAATGAGCGCGTACACCCCCCCCTGGGAAATGCCATAGACGACGAATTGGGCCCACCGCTTGCTATCGTAAGTGGTGGTTTGCAACGAGCGCACCGTGCCATATACGGCCACGGCCAAAATGAGCAGGCCGAACAACCACACCACGACATCGGTGATGTCGTAGCGTCGGCGCCAATACGCCAGGCGACGCTGCCATTGATTCATCGGCGGTCCTCCAAGGCAAGGGGTGGGTTGGACGCCGAGCGGAAGGGACCTTCCGCCACGGCGGACCGGGTTGGGCATGCCAGCGCTCCGGCGCGCCAGCCCAGGGCTTGCGCGCGGCCAACATACAGGGAGGATGCCGAGGGCCACAACCCCCGGCATCCTCCGCAGTTACGGGCGAGTCAGCCGGAGATCAAGGGCCTTACTTGACCTCGGTGAACTCCCCGTTGAAGTAGGTGTACTTGGGCACGAACTTCAGCTCGCCGTCCACCTTGTCGGCCATGTAGATGACGATCTTGGTGGTCTCGGGGCTGGTGAAGTCGCCGTATTCGTTGGCGCTCAAGGTGCCGGTCAGGCCCTGGTAATCCTTGGTGGCATACAGGGCTTCCAGCAGGGCCTTGCGCGGGATGAGCAGCCCACCATCGGCCTTCTTGATGGCCACCTTTTCGATGGCGTCGAGGATGATGTTGTAGGCGTCGTAGGCCTGTTCGCCGAAGGGCGCGGGCGGCTCAGAGCCGTTGATTTCCACATACTTCTGCGCGTATTCCTCGTTGGACGGCACTTCGGGGCCGGTGAACCACATGCCAATGGCCGCGTCGCCGGCCGCCTCGAGGAACTTCTGCACCTTCAAGCCGTCGGCGCCGATGAGCACCACATTCTCGAAGCCTTCGACCTCCTTGGCCTGGCGGGCCACATGGCCGCCGGCTTCAGGATACAGCGGGAAGAACAGCACCTCGGGCTGCTTTTCGGCGATGCGGGTCAGCACCGGGCGCATGTCGGTGTCGTCGGGGTTGATGGCCTCTTGAGCCACGCACTCACCGCCCAGCTCCTCGAAGCGCTGGCAGGCCACTTCTTGCAGCTGTTGCGGGTAAGGCGTGCCGTCGTGGATGGTGGCCATCTTCTTCAGGCCGAGGATGTTGTACACGAATTCGGCCACCACCGCGCCCTGATACGCGTCGTTGTACACGGTGCGCAGGAAGCCCATCTTGTGGGTGTCGGGCGCGGTCAGGCCGGGCGCGGTGCACGAGTTGGAAATCATGAACATGTTGGCTTCGGTGACGATTTGCGCCGCGGGGGTGCAGGCGCTGGAGCAGTTCGCGCCAATGATGCCCACGACCTTGTCGTTGGAGGTCAGCTTCTGGGCCGCAATCTGGCCGCCTTCGGCGTTACACTGGGAGTCTTCGACCACCAGCTCCACCTTGTGGCCCAGCACCTCGGGGCGCTCCGATTGGGCGACCTTGATACCGCCCAGACCGGCCTCACCATAGTTGGCCGCGCCGCCGCTCAGCACCTGCATGACGCCCAGCTGAATGGGCTCATCCGGGCCAATCTCGACGCAGCCCCATTCGTCCGTACAGGTGGCTTCGGCCATCGCGCCACCTTCTTCCTTGGCCGCCTCGGTAGCCTCGGCCTTGGGCGCCTCGGTGGCCTCAGCCATTTCGCCGCCTTCGGCCTTGGGCGCCTCGGTCGCGGCCTGTTTGCCGCCACCACACGCGGCCAGCGCCAGGGCCAGCATGGCCACAAGCGCCAGTACGATGAGCCAATGTTTCTTGCTCATCTCTTCTCCTCCGACTTGGGATTCCACCCACTGGGTGGTGCCTCTATTGTACGCGAAAATGCTTGGGCGTCAAGTGCCCAGGATTTTTTTAGCACTTTGGGGCCCAAAAACGCCCGCCGCACGCCTCATCCCCGACCGGCGTTGTGTCAAAATGACAAATCTTGGGTCGCTAATGCCGACATTTTGTCGTGGAGTTAAGAGGCTCAATTTGTTGGTCCACTTCGCCCCGGGCGGTAGACGACATCCGGCCAGCCAGAAGCGCCGCGCCTATCGAAGCCGCCGGCAGCGGGGCCGCTCCCCTTCTGCCCCAGGCTCCTTCACGCCTCGATGCGCGTGCCCAACACCTCCAGGAATTTGGCCATCCACGCGGGGTGAGCCGGCCAGGCCGGTGCGGTCACCAGGTTGCCATCCACCACTGCGTTGCTGAAGGTGGCGTTGGGCGGCA